>JAXDMU010000497.1:0-12706 GCA_034665905.1 Aliidongia sp.
TGTCTCAGGCCCGCCGAGGCGGCGGTGTTTCGCTGGGCCAATGACGGTGACGTGAACTCGCTCGATCCCTATTCGCGCAGCGAAACTTTCCTGCTGTCGTTCAACCAGAATATCTATGAACCGCTGGTCCGGCGTGGCCGTGATTTCAAGCTTGAGCCGGCGCTTGCCACCGCCTGGGTGCAGACTGCGCCGGATGTCTGGCGGTTCACGCTGCGCGACGGCGTCAAATTTTCCGATGGCACGCCGTTTTCGGCCGATGATGTCGAATTCTCCTATCAGCGGGTGATGTCGGCCACCTCCAACCTCAAGAGCTATTTCTCGACGGTGAAGGAGTTCCGCAAGATCGATGCGCGCACTGTCGAGTTCGTCACCAAGGGGCCGGACCCGATTCTGCCGGACGAGTTGGGGGATGCTTGGGCGATCATGTCCAAGGCATGGTGTATCAAAAATAATGCGGTGACGCCGGCCGATCTCAACAAGATCGGCGAGGAGAATTTCGCCACGCGCAACGCCATGGGCACCGGCCCCTTCATGGTCAAGGAGAGGGTGCCCGACGTCCGCACCGTGCTCGTGCCGAATCCGAACTGGTGGGATACGCCCCAGCACAATATCACGGAGGCGGTGTTCAACCGCATCCAGAACGATTCGACGCGCGTTGCGGCTTTGCTCTCGGGCGAGATCGATTTCATCTATACGGTGCCGCCGCAGGATGTCGATCGCATCGGCCAGACCGCCGGCCTGAAGATCGTGCGCAAGCCGGAATTGCGCACCGTGTTTCTGGGTTTTGATCAGGCGCGCGACGAACTGCTCGAATCCAGCGTCAAGGGCAAGAATCCTTTCAAGGATATCCGGGTGCGCGAAGCGTTCTATCGCGCCATTGATGTCAATGCGATCAAGACCAAGGTGATGCGCGGCTTCTCGCAGCCGAGCGCGCTGATGATCGGGCCGGGGGTCAATGGCTTCGATCCCGCGCTCAATGAGCGCCCGGCCTATGATCCGGCGAAATCGAAGCAATTGCTGGCCGAGGCGGGCTACCCGAACGGCTTCGAGACCGGCATGGATTGCCCGAACGACCGCTATGTCAATGACGAGGCGATCTGCCAAGCGGTCGTTGCCATGCTCGCGCGGGTCGGGATCAAGGCCGATCTGCTGGCCCAGACCCGTCTCAAGTTTTTCGCCAAGGTCAACCCGCCGGCGTACGGCACCAGCTTCTACCTCTTCGGCTGGACGCCGGCGACTTCCGACGCGCACAACGCGATGATCGCGCTCCTGACGACACGTGACCCTGCTGGCGGGCGCGGCGACTTTAACATCGGCGGCTTCTCGTACCAAGAGATCGACGACCTGACCAAAACGATTCAAAGCGAGACCGACAAGGCCAAGCGGCTGGACGAGATTGATCAAGTAATGAAATTCGTCAAAGACAATTATCTTTATGTACCGCTGCATCAGCAAATCATCGTCTGGGCGGCGCGCGACAATATCGAGGTGGCGCAGCTGGCCAATAATTTCTTCCCGCTGCGGTATGTGACGGTGAAGTAGGCGTGACACTTTCGAGACAGGCCGGCTGATCCGCGATGCCCGTCTATATCGCGCAACGTCTGGCTCAATCGATCATCGTGATGCTGATCGTGGCGCTCGTCGCCTTTTCGCTGTTTCAGTTCGTTGGCGATCCGATCAATGCGATGGTTGGCCAGGACACGACCCAGACCGACCGCGAAGCCTTACGCCACAGCCTCGGCCTCGATGCGCCGGTGCCGGTGCAGTTCCTGCGCTGGGTCGGCCGCGCCGTGCAGGGCGATTTCGGCCTCTCCTATCAATTGGCGCGGCCGGTCGGACAGTTGATCCTGGAGAAAATGCCGGCGACGCTCGAACTGGCCCTGACCGCCGCCTTGCTGGCGCTGGCGGTCGGCGTGCCGATGGGGGTCTATACCGGCTTGCGGCCCGATTCGTGGCTGTCGCGGATTTTCCTGGGATTCTCACTGATCGGCGTGTCGCTGCCGACCTTCCTGATCGGCATCCTGCTGATCCTGATCTTTGCCGTCTGGTTGCGCTGGCTACCGTCCTTTGGCCGCGGCGGCGTGGTCCAGATCGGCCGGTGGTCGACCGGTTTCCTGACGCTGGAGGGCTGGCGCGCGCTGATCCTGCCCGCGATCACGCTGGCGCTCTATCAGCTAACCCTGACCATGCGGCTGGTCCGGGCCGAGATGTTGGAGGTGCTGCGCACGGACTACATCAAATTCGCCCGCGCGCGTGGCCTCACCGATCGCGCGGTCAATTTCGGCCATGCCTTGCGTAATACCCTGGTGCCGGTGGTGACGGTGGTCGGGCTTCAGCTCGGCCAGCTGATCGCCTTCGCCATCATCACCGAGACGGTGTTTCAATGGCCGGGCATGGGGTTGATGTTCATCCAGGCGGTCGGCTTCGCCGATATTCCGGTGATGTCGGCGTATCTGGTGCTGGTCGCGTTCTTCTTCGTCGTGATCAATCTAACGGTCGATCTGCTCTATTACCTGATCGATCCGCGGCTGCGGGTTTCCCATGGCTGAACCGATGACGATCCGTCCCGGCTTCTGGCGCCGGCTGCTCGATGGCGATCTGGCCTATCGCTTCCGGCAGTCGCCGGTCGCGATCGTCTCGGCGCTGGTCGCCGCCATCATCATTCTGGGCGCGGTCTTTGCCGATTTCGTCGCACCGCACAATCCCTTCGACCTCTCGACCGTTAGCCTGCTCGACGCGCTCGATCCGCCGGCCTGGATGGAGGGCGGCAACGCCGAATTTCCGCTCGGCACCGACAGCCAGGGCCGCGACATGCTTTCGGCTATTCTGTTTGGCTCGCGCATTTCGCTGATGGTCGGTGCCCTCGCGGTCGGCTTCGCCATGACGATCGGCATCGCCGCAGGACTGCTGGCCGGCTGGCGCGGCGGATGGGCGGATGCGCTGATCATGCGGCTGGCCGATGTGCAATTGTCGTTTCCATCGATTCTCGTGGCGCTGCTGATCGACGGCATCGCGCGTGCCCTATTGCCGCGCGAGGTGCAGGACCAGATTGCAATCTGGGTGCTGGTGGTCTCGATCGGCTTGTCGGGCTGGGTGCAGTTCGCCCGCACCGTGCGCGGTTCGACCCTGGTCGAGCGCAACAAGGAATATATCCAGGCGGCGCGGATCATCGGCGTTCACCCGGTGCGCATCGTGATCGGCCATGTCCTGCCCAATGTGCTGACCCCGGTGCTGGTGATCGCCACGATCTATCTCGCCAACGCGATCATCACCGAGGCGACCTTGTCCTTCCTCGGGGTCGGCGTGCCGGTGACCCAGCCATCGCTCGGTACGCTGATCCGGGTCGGCAACAGCTTTCTGTTTTCGGGCGAATGGTGGATCACGCTGTTTCCGTCGATCACGCTTGCCGTACTGATTCTCTCGGTCAATCTGCTGGGCGATTGGGTGCGCGATGCGCTCAATCCCAGGCTACGGTAGCGCCATGGCACCGCTGCTGGACGTTGCCCATCTGACTGTTGCGCTGCCGACGCGGCGCGGCATGTTGACCGCGCTCGACGATGTCAGCTTCTCGATCAAGTCCGGCGAGGTGCTGGGCGTGGTCGGTGAATCGGGTGCCGGCAAATCGCTGACCGCGGCGGCGATCATTGGCTTGCTCGAACCGCCGCTGAAGCAGACCGGCGGAGAGATCCGGCTCGAAGGCGAGCGCATCGACAATCTACCGGCTGAGGCGCTGCGCCGGATTCGCGGCAAGCGCATCGGCGCCATTTTTCAAGACCCGCTGACCAGCCTCAACCCGCTTTATACGATCGGGCGGCAATTGACCGAAACCATCCGGACCCATCTGCCGGTGTCTGGCGCCGAGGCGGAGGCGCGGGCGATCCGTTTGCTCGACGAAGTCGGCATTCCGGCCGCGCGTGAGCGGATCGCGGCCTACCCGCATCATTTCTCCGGTGGGATGCGCCAACGTGTTGTGATCGCCCTGGCGCTTGCCGCCAACCCGCGCCTGATCGTCGCCGACGAGCCGACCACGGCGCTCGATGTCTCGACGCAGGCGCAGATCATTTCGCTGCTGAAACGACTATGCCGGGACCATGGTACGGCGATCATGCTGGTGACCCACGATATGGGCGTGATCGCCGAGACGGCCGATCGCGTCGCCGTCATGTATGCCGGCCGGGTGGTCGAGATCGGCCCGGTGCGCGAGGTGGTCCAGGCGCCACGGCATCCTTATACCGTCGGGCTGATGGGGTCGATCCCGGCGATCGGCCATTCGCTCGACCGTTTGCGGCAGATCGACGGCGCCATGCCGCGGCTCGATGCGATCCCGTCCGGCTGCGCCTTCAATCCGCGCTGCCCGCAAATCTTCGACCGCTGCCGCCAGGAACGGCCGAATTTGCTGCCGTCCGGCGAAACACGCGCCGCCTGCTGGCTGCTGGAGGGGCGGCATGGCTGACACGGTGCTGGAAATCGATGATCTGGCGATCGGCTTCGATGTCTCGCCGCCGTTTCTCTCCCGGTTGCTGACCGGGCGTGGCCGGCGCGTGCTTCGGGCGGTGGACGGTGTCAGCTTTTCGATCGAGCGCGGCCAGACCTTCGCGCTGGTCGGCGAAAGCGGGTGCGGCAAATCAACCCTTGCACGATTGGTCGTTGGGCTTTACCGGCCGAGCGAGGGAAGTGTCCGCTTCGATGGTGCCGATCTGGCGGGGCTGAAGACCCGTGCGCAAATGGCGCCGGTACGGCGGCGGGTCCAGATGATCTTTCAGGATCCCTATGCCAGCCTCAATCCGCGCTGGCGCGTGCGCGACATCGTGGCGGAGCCGATCCGCACCCATCGTCTGCTGCGCAATGAAGCGGCGATCCGTGCGCGGGTCGGCGAATTGCTCCGCCAGGTCAGCCTCACACCGGAAGATGGCGAGAAATTTCCGCACGCCTTTTCCGGCGGCCAGCGGCAGCGCATCTCGATCGCCCGGGCGCTCGCCTCCGAACCGGAATTCCTGGTACTGGACGAGCCGACGTCGGCGCTCGACGTCTCGGTCCAGGCGCAAATCCTCAATTTGATGAAAGACTTGCAGCGCCGTCTCGGCCTGACCTATCTCTTCATCTCGCATAATCTGGCGGTGATCTATCACGTCGCCGACCGGGTCGGCGTGATGTATCTGGGGCGCTTGGTCGAATTGGCCGAGACAACCGAGCTGTTCGCCCGCCCGCGCCATCCGTACACAAGATTGTTGCTCGACACGGTGCCGGATATCGACATGACCGGCCGGGCGCGTCCGCCGGTTATTGGCGAGGTGCCGAACCCGATCGATCCGCCACGCGGCTGCGCTTTTCATCCGCGTTGCGCCTTCGCCAATGAGCGCTGCCGCGTGGAACGCCCGAAACTGCGTGCCGATGGCGGCAACCTCGTCGCGTGCCACGCGGTCGAAGAGGGGCGCCTGGCCGCCTTCTCGCCGATCGTTTAAGATGTCATTCTACCAAATTGTATAGAAATTATTCATGAAATTGGGTGTAATCCAATGATTATCGCATGGCCTCAGGGCGCGCGCGCAGTTGGCCGGACGATTTCTATCGGTCACCGATTGGCGGTCTGCGCGGGTTTGAGGTAAAAAGGGTTCCCGATGTTTAGGTTTATTCGCAAAGCTACACAGGACGAACGCGGCGCCGCTCCTTTGGAGTATGCTTTGGTTGCCGGTCTCGTATTTTCGCTCCTGGCAAATGCAACCGCCCAACTCGCACCGAAGCTGACCGCGGCGTTCACGAATATCGGCACGACCCTGACGAAGCACGCGGTGGGCACATAGCCTTCGTCAGCGCCGCTATTGCGGCCGGCGCGCGCAGACATATTCTTTCAACAGCGCCAGCGTTTCGGATGGAACCCAATCGGCTTGTGCGGCAACGGCATTCATCTGGGAGCAATGAAACGGCGAATAGCTCACCGGCGACGGATCGGCCACGATCGCGGCGTATCGCGGCAGACCAGGAAGCGTCAGGCTGAGATAGGGCTCGCCCCACGACCAGGCGATGGATGGCGCGTTCGGCACGGATCGTTGGGCCTGCACATGAGCCAGCGGCACGACCCGCGCCGGTTCCGCGGTGACGCTGGCGACGACGCTGTCGCGGTAATCGATCCACGCTTGCAAAAAACTCAGATTGTGAAGAAGCTGCGTCGCCGCGAGCGCGGCGATCATCGCCAGGGTGGTAACGCCCTGCGGTGCCGACCGGCCGCGCCATAGTGCGAGCCCGCCCAGCGTCGGCAGGATGAAGACCAGCGCGGTGCGGACGTAATAATGGCTTTCCGGCGTCACGGTCTCGGTATGGAGCAGGGCAAAGAGCAGGGCGATCGAGGGAAATGTCGGCACGGCCCAGAGGACAAGGCGATCGCGACGCCAGCCCAATAAGGCCCAGAGTCCCAAGTACAACACCACGATCGCGATGGCGGGTTGGAGCGCGATCACATCGCGAAGACCGTCGAGGCTCCACATGTGCCGGCCGCTTTGGACAATCCCCGGATCACGCATCTCGACAGCGAAGCGCCACGACCAGAGCGCAAGCAGCGTCGCGATAGCGCCGGCTTGTAGCGCCAGCGTGCGTCGAACCGGCCTGTCTGAGCATTCGCGCCACCGCAGGAATCCGGCGATCGGCAACAGTGGCAAGGCGAAGACCATGCCCGGATGTGAGAACAGGAAAATCGCGGTGAAAAACACGGCAAGTCCAGCCGATCGGAGCCGCCCGTCGGCATAGCGCAACCCGAACAAAGCCGGCCAGAAGCCGGCGAGCGTCAGCAGCGTTTCGCTCGGATAACCCAGCGCCGAGATGGCGAGCGCCAGAATCGACAGCGCCGGAAACAGCAAAAGCCAGCGCAGGGCGCGCGGCACCAGAGCCCGGCACGCCGCCAGACCGAAGAATGGGAAGCCTACGAACAGTGCCTGATAGAGGCGCATCGCCGCCATCGCAGACAGGCCCCAGCGATGGGCCGTCTCGGCCGGCAGCACGGTCAGCAGATAGACCGCGATCCGCGCCGGCATGATGTGCCAGACCAGTCCCCACGCATCACCCACCCCGATGATGAAGGAGAACAGGGCGCCATCGGCATAGAGCATCAGCCCGGTCGTCCAGGCGACAACGCTCAGTCCGCCGGCCACCGCGAGGGAGAGCAGAAGTGCCAGGGCGAGCAGGGGGCGGTTCGATATGTCTTGCGTTTCAGCCATTCGAACCTGTTGGACAACACGTCGATCATGACGATGATAGTCGGCGCCACGGGCAGCGGCAAGGATGCCAGCCCGATTTCGATTTGCCCGGCACTTTCGTTCGGTTAGATAAATGGGACACATCCCAAACGGACCCACCGACATGCCGATCATCGCCCACAGGATCAGGGACCGCCGCAATCCGGCGAGCACCTATCTGTCGAATTTCGCCGAAAACGTGACCTCGCAGCACGGTGAAGACGGGATCGTCCAAAAGATTCTCGAACTCATCGGTACGCAAAATGAATGGGTCGCCGAGATCGGCGCGTGGGACGGCAAGCATCTCAGCAACAGCTGGTCGGTGATCAACCGCCGGAACTGGCACGGCGTGCTGGTCGAGGGCGATGCCGAGCGCTGTGTCCGGTTGCGCGAGTCCTATGTGGCGCTGCCGCGCGTGACGGTTCGGCAAGCCTTCGTCGGATTCGCCGCTGACGCGCCCGATTCGCTGGATCAAATCCTCGCACAAACCGCGATTCCGGCGGATTTCGACCTGCTCAGCATCGATATCGACGGCAATGATTATCATGTCTGGCAGGCGATGACCCGGTATCGGCCGCGCATCATCATCATCGAATACAATCCGACGGTTGCCAATGATGTGGTCTTTGTCCAGGACCCTGATCCGGCGCTGAATCAAGGGTGCTCGCTCTTGGCGCTGATCGAACTCGGTCGGGCCAAGGGCTATGAACTGGCTGCCGTCACCAGGAGCAACGGCATCTTCGTGCGCGACGACGCTTTTCCGGCACTCGGTATTGCCGACAACCACATCGATGCGCTGCGCCGTGACGAGGCGCCACGGCTCTGGCTCGGCTATGACGGCACCGTCTTCACCGCCGGTCTGGACTACTTGCCCTGGACCAGTGTCCGGCTCGATCCGGAGGATCTTCAGATCCTGCCCAAGGCGATGCGGCGCTACCGCTACGAGCCGGACCCGACGTGAGCGCCGAGCCGCAAAAGCGCCTGTACATTGATGCGCTGCGCGGTTGGGCGATCCTGCTGGTTGTGCTGACCCATGCGGCGCAAGGTCAATTCGCGATCGACGCGCTGGGTCAGGCCCAGCCGCATTCGGTGGTGCTGGCACTGCCCGAATGGCTGCATCAAATCTGCGCCGCGGCCGGGGCCGGCGTGGATCTGTTCTTCGTCGTGAGCGCGCTCTCGCTCACGCTCAGCTGGCAGGCACGCGGCGAGGCGGGTTGGCGCGATTATCTGATCCGACGGTTTTTCCGTATTGCGCCGATGTTCTATGCCGGCGTGGTGCTTTATCTGGCGCTCTATGGCTGGGGGCCGCGGCTCTACGCCCCCAATGGCATCGGGCCGGGCGACGTGGCGCTGACGCTGGGTTTCGTCCATGTCTGGAGTACGCAGGCGCTGAACAGCGTGGTGCCGGGCGATTGGTCGATCGGCGTCGAGGCGATGTTCTACCTGATCCTGCCGCTGCTCCTGACCTTCGGCTGGACGCGGCTGCGTCTGGCGACGTTGACCGCCGGCTTTGTGCTGTTGTCGCAGGCGATGCATTGGTATGGCGCTCCGTTCGGCCCGCTCGGCATTGCCGGGTTCCCGAGCCAGGCCGGAGTGTTTCTGTTCGGCTTGTGCGCGGCCTGGCACGCGTCCGGGCATCGTCACGCACACGCGCAATTCGGCGGCTTGGCTGTCCCTGTGTTTCTGTTCCTGGTCGCGGGGCTGCCGCTGGCTCATTTGCCCGAGGGCGTTCTGGCCTATCATTTGCAATTTGCCATCGTGGCCGGGCTGCTTTGCGTTCTGCTGGAGCGAGGCGCGCCGCGATTGATGGTGAACCAGCCGATCGCCCGGCTCGGCCGGATTTCGTTCAGCCTTTATGTCCTGCATTTCGCCCTGTTCGCACCGGTCTTCGCGCTGGCCCGTTATCTTGCGCCCGGCTGGCGAGGTCCGGCGTTGCTGGCGCTCTATTATCCGCTATTGCTCGCCGCGGCTATTGCCGCCGCCGCCGTCACTTATGCCGCGATCGAGCGGCCGGGCATGAGGCTGGGGCGGGTGATCGTGGCCCGGCTCGGCCGGCATCTCGCCCTTGAGCGCGCCTGAGTCGGCGACGATCGCGATATCGAGCATCGGAATGCCGACGAGGCCGCGGGCGACGTGGCTCGATTGCACCCGAAAAAACAGCGCGTCGTCGATCCAGTGATGGGCGACATTCTCGACCTGCGTCCCCTCGGCGATGGCGGCGACCACGGAATAGTCGCCGGTCGGCAGATAGGGCATCTGGAAGTGAAAGCGCGCGCTGAATTCCTGGCCGGTTGCCATCGGCATCGGGGCCAGGCGATATGTGAGATAGGTATTGTCGCCGAACAGGAACTGGCCCAGTCGGTCCTTGATCTGAAACCCGACGATCGGCCGCGCGACATCGGCCAACGCCCGGCAGCGGATATGCAGCACCGCGTCCTCGCCGCCGACCAATGCGGCCAGCCGGCTGCCCGCAACATCCTCCAGCCCGACATCGAGAATCCGTGCGCCGTTGCGGCCGTAGGAGCGCGCCTCTTCATCGAATTCGAACAGGTCAATCTCGTTGCGATGGACCGATGAATCGAGCAGCGCCCGGCGTGGGTCCTGGACGATCCGCGCCGGTTCCGGGGCCAGGCGGCGGCCAGCGACGCGGAAGCTCGACGAATCATCCAGATCCTGATCCATCGCCGCCAGATATTCGAAGCAGGTCTCCTTGGCCGAGCCTTCGGCACGCAAGGCACCGCGATCGATCCAGATCACCCGGTCGCACAGCGCCGTCACCGCCGCCATGTCGTGCGAGACGAACAGCAACGTGCCGCGCGCCTTGAACGCACGGATGAAGCGCATGCATTTCTGATTGAAGGCGGCATCGCCGACGGAGAGTGTTTCATCGACGATCAGAACATCGGCATCGACATGGGCGGCGACCGCGAAGGCGAGCCGCGCGAACATGCCCGAGGAATAGAGCTTGACCGGCTGATCGAGAAAATCGCCGATCGCCGCAAAATCGACGATGTCCTGAAGCCGTGCCGCAATCTCGGCATTGCCCAGGCCCAGGATCGAGGCGGCGAGCCAGACATTCTCGCGGCCGGTAAATTCCGGATTGAAGCCGGCGCCGAGTTCGAGGAGTGCGGCGACCCGACCGCGCACGGCGACCGTACCTTGCGTCGGTGTCACCGTGCCGGCGATCATTTGCAGCAGTGTCGATTTTCCCGAGCCGTTGCGGCCGACGATGCCGACCGTCTCGCCGGGGGCGACCGAGAGCGAAATATCGTGGATCGCCCAATATTCCTCGTAAAACCGCCGCCGCCGCCGCCACAGCATCTGCTTCAGCCGATCCTGCGGCCGCTTGTAGATGTTGTAGGCCTTGGCGAGGCTGCGGATCTCGATGACCGGTTCAGAGCACATCGGCAAAGCCCTTGCGCGTCCGCCGGAACCACCAGAGGCCGACCATCGCCGTGACCCAGCCGAGACCGAGATAGGCGAGCCACGACAGCGCATCCGGCACGGTCCCGTTGAAGAGAATTTCGCGAAGTTCCTCGACCCCTAGCGTGACCGGGTTCAGATAGAGCCAGGATCGGAACGATTCCGGCACCGCCTCGATCGGGTAGAACACCGGTGCGGCGAAGGTCAGGGCCGACACGACGATGCCCATCGCCTGCTTCAGATCACGCAGGAAGACCCCGAGCGAGGCCAGGAACCAGCTGAATCCCAGAATGAACAGCGCCAGGGGCAGGAACGGCAGCGGCAGCAGCAGCGCCGTCACCGGCGGCGGCCCGTGCAGCACGATTTGGGCGAGGAGCAGAAGTACCAGGCCGACACCGACCGCGACCGAAGCGCCGGCCAGCGCCGACCAGGGCAGGATCTCCAGCGGGAAGACGACCTTCTTTACGTAGGTCGGATTTTCCAGCACCAGCCCCGGCGCCCGCGCCAGGCATTCCGCGAAGATGCCGAGCACGATCATGCCGGCAAAAATCATCAAGGGGGCGTCCGCCCCGCTGCCCGAGGAGCCCCAGCGCGCCGAAAAGATCTGTGTGAAAACAAAGCTGTAAACGCTGAGCATGAAGAGCGGCGCCATCACCAGCCAAAAGCCGCCGAGCAAGGTGCTGCGCGTCTTGGCCGCGATTTCGCGCCCGCCCAGCCGCCGCAGCAACAGGCGATTGCGCCAGGCCACCAGCACCGGTCCGAACAGGAATTCCATGACGCGCATCGACGGAGAGGTTTTCAAGATGGATGCGGGGTAGCATGGCCGCGGGCGAAAGATCAACCGGCCGATCTGGACCGGCAGGTGTGGATCACCCGATCAAACCCGATGATGACAGGGAAAATGGCGGTTCATCGACCTGAGTTCGAAATCTTCGCCTGATGCCGATGGCGAGCGTGCCGCGCCGGAACTGCGGCGCGGTCGGTCGTTTTTTATCGATCAGGGACAAGACCCCCGATCATTCCGATGAAGCCCGCATAAGCTCGAGCACGCTGCGCATCATTTTCCTGCTTTGAAGGCCTTGCAACGCGCCGGCAAGTTCCAGCCGCAGACGCCGGTTTCCGGCACTGTCACCGGCCGACGGCGCCCGGACACGTTCGCTCGCGGACGACTGGGCCGAGATGTCAAGATCTTCGAAGAAATAGGCGATCTCGACGCCGAAATACTCCGCGAGCTTCCACAGCTTGTCAGGCGCGACCTTGCTGATGCCGCGCTCGTATTTCGCCATCTGCTGAAATGTCATACCCAGTATGGCCCCCAATTCGGCCTGGGTCTTGCCGGTCGTCGTGCGCAGAAGTTTGATCCGCTCGGCGACATGGGCGTTCACCGCGCGGCCGGCCGCGTCTTGGCGGGGTTTCCGGCTCGGGACGGTGGGGGGGGCCACGGGGCGGGCGGATATCGAATAAGCTCTCATTTCGACCTCGTTCTTTAAAGATTCAAGGGACGGGATTTGGGCGGGGGCGCGTGGGATCGCCTGTGCTATCGCGCACAAATTTTCCGTCAGAGTAGAAATTCCGCTTCAGATCACCGGATACGTAAAAGAAATTGAGAAATTCCTTTTAATAAATATCTAATCTGATCACTAGAGTGATAGATAGAGATGTCAATTCTTTCAACGCAACTCGCATGTTGTTCCGATAAATATTTAAAAATACTTTATTAAAGCTCAAGAACCTTGATTTTTTCGACTAATTTGAGAAATGTTCTAAACATAACGTTAATTAATAATAGATTAAAGGGCCGTGACGCGACGAATTCGATGGAAATAATCTAACAGAACTCGTGCCGATATATCGGATGAGTAGAGGCGGCCTATCGCAACTTTTTTTTCGGGTTGACACCGTTTCGCATCGGTCATCACCCGCGCGCCAGAGAACAAGGTTAGCCACATCGATACGACCTCATGGAAATCGATCGAGCGTGATCAGTGAAATATTTCGATCATAAATTTTTCTTCCAAAATTCTAATGTTTATAGAAATATTATTATTTTTGTAGCG
>JAXDMU010000498.1:0-3735 GCA_034665905.1 Aliidongia sp.
GGCGTGGCGCTGCTCGCGCAACGGCTGGGTCTGCCGGTGCCGGCCGCGGCCTTGCTTGGTCTCGCCGCGACGTTGCTCGCGACCGGCGCACTGCATGAGGATGGGTTGGCCGATACCGCCGATGGGCTGGGCGGCGGCCAGACGCGTGAGCGCAAGCTGGAGATCATGCGCGACAGCCGTATCGGCAGCTATGGCGCGCTTGCTTTGCTCATGAGTCTGGGCTTGCGCGCGGCAGCACTTTCGACCCTGCTGGGCGGCGCCGGCGGCATCGTGCTGGGCGCGATGATCGCTGCCCATGCGGTCTCGCGGGCCGGTTTGCCGGCGATCATGCATTTCATCGATCCGGCGCGGCCGGGCGGCCTTGCCGCCGGGGCGGGGCGGCCGGGTTTCGACAATGTTCGTGCGGCCGCGGTCCTGGGCGTCCTCGCTACCTTGGCTGGGCTCGGCTGGTGGCGCGGCCTTGCCGCCCTGCTCGCCGCGCTTGCCGCCTTCGCCGCCACCGCCATGCTTGCCCGCCGCCAGATCGGCGGTTACACCGGAGACGTGCTGGGTGCTGCCCAGCAGGTGGCGGAGGCAGCGGTGCTGCTGGCCGCCGCCACGCAAACGCCTTGAGAGGTCGCAGGATGTCGCGTTTTTTCGGTCCCAACACGGCACCGCCCCCGACCCGATGGTGGTGGGTCCGCCATGCCCCGGTCGTGGTCAACGAGGGCCGCTGCTACGGCCAGAGCGACCTGCCGTGCCGCACCGACGACGCGGCGGGCTTTCGCACCCTGGCGGAACGCCTGCCCAAACAGGCGGTGTGGGTCGTCAGCAATTTGCTGCGCACGCATCAGACCGCGTCCGCGATCGTCGCCGCCGGGCTGTCGGGACCGGATCTCATTCCGGGACCAGGCGCTCAGGCCGAGCCGGGTCTGGCCGAGCAGCATTTCGGCGAATGGCAGGGCCAGACCTATGCCGGCCTGGCCGAGCGGCGCGCCGAGGAATATCACCGTTTCTGGTTCGCCCCGGCCCGCGAGCGTGCACCGGGTGGTGAGAGCTTCGTCGATCTGGTCGAGCGCGTGGCCGTCGTCATCGAGCGCCTGAACCGGGATTTCGCCGGCCGCGACATCATCGCCGTCGCCCATGGCGGCACGATCCGCGCCGCCCTCGGCCTGGCGCTCGATCTGTCGCCCGAACTGGCGCTGAGTTTCGCCATCGACAATATCTCGCTGACGCGGCTCGAGTATTTCGACGATCCCGCGGCCCGGCATGGCCATCGCTGGCGGGTGGCTGCCGTCAATCAGCCCGCTTCGTGATGGCTGCGCCGGTTTTCGATGCGAAGTTCCAGGGAAAGCTGCGGGATCTGATTGCCTGGCGGCGGGACGTGCGCGAATTCCGCACCGACCCGCCGCCCGTGGGCACGTTCGAGCATCTGGTGGAAATTGCCTGCCTGGCGCCATCGGTCGGCCTCAGCCAGCCCTGGCGTTTCGTGCTGGTCGAAGATCCGGCGCGCCGCGCCGCCGTGCGCGATGAATTCGCCCGCTGCAATGATGAGGCGCTGAAGGCTCAGAGTGAGCTTCGAGCCGGTCTTTACGCCCGCCTCAAGCTCGCCGGATTCGATCAGGCGCCGATCCAATTCGCCGTCTTTGCCGACCGCATCACCGAGCAAGGGCATTTCCTCGGTCGCCGGACCATGCCCGAAATGGCGGAATACTCCACGGTCGCGGCAATCCACACGCTCTGGCTGGCGGCGCGCGCTCAGGGCCTCGGCCTCGGTTGGGTCTCGATTCTCGATCCCGACATCGTGACGCGGGTCCTCGAGACGCCACCCGACTGGCGCTTCATCGGCTATTTCTGCCTGGGATATCCGGCGCACGAGGATGACATCCCGGCCCTGGAACGCGCCGCCTGGGAACATCGCCGCGACGCGGCCGGGTTCATTGTCCGGCGTTAGAGCAAGAGTCAGAAAGACCCATCCGCAGAAAACGCTTTATAGGCGACGACCGCGAAGGTGTCCTCGATGTCTGGCAAGGTCTGAATGCTTTCCGTGACGAAGTGGCCGATATCGGCGTCATCATCCAGGTGGCATTTCATCATCAGATCCCATTGGCCCGAGGTCGAATAGACCTCGGACACTTGCTAGACCTGTTGCACCGCATCGCCGGCGACCTGATAGGCTTGGCCGAGCTTACACTTCACATTGATGAAGATCGTCTTCATTCGGATATCCGCGGTCAGCGACGCTCGCCGATGCGCACAGGGCGAAGCAGGAAGGCGGGCTGATGATCGCCGAAACCGATCACCCGCTCGTCATCATCCTCGTCATGGCGGTGACGCGCGGTCGGGCGCGCGGACGAGAAGGGCGTGACATTGGATTGCGCGCTGCCCATGCGGATCGGTTCGGCGTGAGCCGCACCGGAACCGGAACCGGCTGCGGCGCGCGGCTTGCGCGGTGCGCGGCGTCCGATAGAGGGCTGGATCGCGGCCGGGGCCGGCACCTCGGCGATCACGGCGACGACGGGTTGATCGGTGCGCGGCGGCTGGGCCTCGGTTCCGTTGCGGGTCGGACGACGGCCCCCGCGCCCGCGGCGGCGACCGGCCTCTTCGTCGAAGCCCGGATGGTCGAAACCCTCCAGCGTCATCGTCGGGATATCCTTGCCGATCAGTTTGCTGATCGCGGCGACATTCTTGCCGTCGTCGGGTGTCGCCATCGTGAAAGCGCGGCCAAGATTGCCCGCGCGGCCGGTGCGGCCGATGCGGTGAACGTAATCCTCGGCATGGATCGGCACATCGAAATTGAAGACATGCGATAGACCCTGAATATCGAGCCCGCGCGCCGCAACGTCGCTCGCTACCAGCAGGCGGACCTGATTGTTGCGGAATTTCTCCAGTGTTTCGGTTCGCTTGGCCTGGGCCATGTCGCCATGCAGTGCGACCGCATCGAAGCCGTGCTTCTGAAGCGATTTCAGCAGGATATCGACATCGCGCTTGCGGTTGCAGAAGATAATCGCGTTCTTGACGTCTTCTTGTTCGATCAGGCGGCGCAGCATGGCGCGCTTGTCCATGTCATCGACCATCAGAAGATGCTGGGCGACGTTGATCGCGGTCGAGGCCGGGGGGGCGACGCTGATTTCCTTGGGATTCATCAGGAAGGCGTCGGCCAGCCGCCGGATTTCCGGAGGCATGGTGGCCGAGAAGAACAGGGTCTGGCGGATCTTCGGCAACATTGAGACGATGCGTTCGATATCGGGGATGAAGCCCATATCGAGCATCCGGTCGGCCTCGTCGATCACCAGAATCTTGATGTCGGACAACAGGATCTTGCCGCGATCAAACAGATCGAGCAGCCGTCCGGGCGTGGCGATCAGCACATCGACGCCACGATCAAGCTTGCGTTCCTGATCCGACATGCTTTCGCCGCCGATGACCAGCGCCATCGACAATTTGTGCTGCTTGCCGTAAATTTCGAAAGCATTTGAAACCTGCGCCGCGAGTTCGCGCGTCGGTTCCAGAATCAGGGTGCGCGGCATCCGCGCGCGCGCGCGGCCACTGGCGAGGATATCGATCATCGGCAGGGTGAAGCCGGCGGTCTTGCCGGTGCCAGTCTGGGCGCAGCCGAGCACGTCGCGGCCCATCAGCACATACGGGATTGCCTGTTCCTGGATCGGCGTGGGGTGGGTGTAGCCCATTTCGGACACCGCACGCAGCACCGGCTCGGAGAGGCCGAGATCGGAGAACAGCGCCCGCTCGGGCTCC
>JAXDMU010000499.1:0-2981 GCA_034665905.1 Aliidongia sp.
AGAATATTCGTCGCCACGCCGCCCGGATGAACGATGTTGGCGGTGACGCCGGAACCTTCGAGCCGCCGCGCCAGTTCGAAGGTGTAAAGCATGAGCGCGAGATTCGACTGTCCTTAGGCGCCCAGCACGCTATAGCGCTGCTCCGATTGCAGATTGTCGAAATCGATTTTGGCCCGGTCCGAGAGTTCGGAACCGACATTGACAATCCGCGCCGGTGCCGAGTGCCGCAACAGATCGAGCAATTCCAGCGTGAGCAGGAACGGCGCCACGTGATTGACGGCGAAGACAAGCTCGAAGCCGTCGGCTGTCAGTTCGCGCCGGTCGCGCGCGAGGCCGGCATTGTTGATCAGCAGGTCGAGCCGGGGATAGCGCGCCTTGACCTCGCCGGCGAGCCGCCGCACCTCGGCAAGCGAGGCGAGATTGGCGATGAACAGATCCACCTGGCCGGACGGCGCGCGTGCTGACAGAAACTCGCGCATCGCCTCGCCGCGCGCCCGGTCGCGCGCGACGATGCCGACGGTCGCCCCATCCGCCGCGAGGCCAAGTGCCGTCCAGATGCCGATGCCGTTGGTGGCCCCGGTAACGAGGGCGATCTTCCGCGCGGTTTCGGTCATATCAGGCGATCCTTATCCGGCAAGTGCCAGCACCGCGCGCAGCAAGGTTTCGGCGCCGGCGCCGGCCTGCTCAAACGTGATGCTTTCGGCTTCGTTGTGGCTGAGGCCGTCGCGGCACGGCACGAAGATCATGCCGGTCGGCACGATTGAGGCCATATGGGCAGCATCATGGCCGGCGCCACTGACGATGTCGCGATGGCTGAAGCCGGCGGATTCGGCCGCCTTGCGGATTTCGCCGATGACTCGCGGGTCGAAGCGGATCGGTTCGGCTGCGAGGATCGGATCGAGCGCGATCGTCAGCCCGGTCTCAGCCATCAGGGTCGAGACGATGTCGGTCAGCGCGGCTTCGATCGTATCGAGCACCACCTGTTCCGGATGGCGTAGATCGATGGTGAATTCGACGCGGCCGGGGATGACATTGGTCGAGCCGGGTTCGACCCGGCAAATGCCGATGGTCGCCACCGCATGCGGCCCATGGCGACGGGCCAGCGCGTCGAGCGCCACGGCAAAGCGCGCCATGCCCTGAAAGGCATCGCGGCGATGCGCCATCGGGGTCGTGCCGGCATGGGACTCGCTGCCGGTCACGGTGCCTTCGTACCAGCGGATGCCCTGCACGCCGGTTACGACGCCGATTTCCTTGCTGTCGGCTTCGAGCAGCGGCCCTTGTTCGATATGAAGTTCGATGAAGGCACCGTAATTTCGACCGCCGCACGCAGCCTGCCCGGCGAAGCCGATATCGTCGAGTGCCGCGCCGACGCTGATGCCGTCCTTGTCGCGGCGGGTGCGTGCCTCGTCGAGCGTGGATTTTCCGGTGAACACCGCGGAGCCCATCATCGAGGGCGAAAACCGCGCGCCTTCCTCATTGGTCCAATTGACCAGTTCGAGCGGAGCCGCAGTCTCGTAGCCGGCATCCTTGAGGGTTTGGAGAATTTCGAGGCCGGCCAGCACGCCGAGAACGCCGTCGAATTTCCCGCCGGTCGGCTGGGTATCGAGGTGGCTGCCGAAGCCGATCGGCGGCAGCGTGTCATCGCGCCCTTTGCGGAGGGCGAAGATATTGCCGATCCGGTCGATGGTGATGGTACAGCCGAGCGCCTCGCAGCGGGTGATGAACCAGTCGCGAACCTGCCGGTCGAGATCGGTCAGGCTCAACCGGCAGATGCCGCCTTTGGCCGTGCCGCCGATTTTGGCCGTTTCCATCAGGTTCGACCACAGTCGCTCGCGATCGATTTTCAGATTGGTCATGCCCACCTTGCCCCGCTCGTCTGGAAGCGGGCAGCCTAAAGCAGAACCCGATCCGACGAAATCGTCTGATCGGGTGAAACCACGCGCCAAATGCAACCCGGTCACGCAGCCGGATGGAGCGGCAGGGCGTCGGCCGCCGGATAGGTCGCACGCAATCGGTTGATCGTGTCCGTGGCCCGGAAATCATCCGCGTTTTTGGGTTCGTTGGTCAGCACGATCTTCAACTGGGCTTCGACCTGAACATTTGAATCCGGCGATGGCGACAACTCCGAGGACCAGGCTCCGCCCCAGCCAAAACGGCCAAAAAACCCTTCTTCGCTATGCGCCCTGAACCCACCATACCAATAGGGATCGTGCGGATAGTCGGCGGTTTCGTAGGCATCCGTGTTGAAATGCCGATCGACGACGCTGAAGCCGGTATAGCCACGCGCCAGGGCGATTTGACTGGCGTGCCACAGCGCCAGATCGAAGGCCATGGCTTTGGCGTGGGCGCCGAGCGGTGGGTTGCTGAAGCGGGAGCTATGGCCTTGCTCTTCGGGGGACACGTAAGACACGACCCAATGCGTGTCATCCACCGGTCGCTCGGCATAGCCGAAATTATGGGCAAGCTGAATCGGCGTCAGCAGCGGATAGGCCGGCTGTACGGAGCACGCGGTCAGCAGGCCGCAACCGATGGTCGTCGCAAGGACAAAGGAAACTCTGACCATGGATATCTCCCCTTTTTACCGGCGCGCACTCACCTTTACGCATAGATATGGTCGGGCGCCGCTACGGCGAATCAACAGACAGGCGATTCAGTCCGCGACCTAATGTCACGCCCCGCAAAATCATCAGAAACATCAAGGCCGCCCAGAGCCCGTGATTGCCGAAAATCGGCTCCAGCAACATGGTTGCGATCACGAAGCCGATGACGGCGATCGCCATGCTGTCGCGGAGCGCACGCGTTCGCACGGCACCGATATAAATGCCATCCAGTTGAAAGCCCCAGACCGAGATCAGTGGAGAGATGATCGCCCAAGGCAGATAAAGTGCGGCGGTCGCCCGGATCGCGGGCTGGTCAGTCAGGATCGCGATGATGGCCGATCCGAACGCCAGATAGCAGAGCGAAAACAACAGGGCGCAGCC
>JAXDMU010000500.1:0-5388 GCA_034665905.1 Aliidongia sp.
GGGGCTTCTGGTGGCAAAAGTGTCACTGATTTGCAACCAGTATTTCGCCTACTTGTCGCAATCCAAACGTAAGCTGCGCCTCCCCAGACGAGAACCGAATGGTCGCGGTTTGGCGCTCAGCGGATCGTCGCGGCAAAAGGATTGATCATGACAAGAGTGACTTCTTGCGCAGTCGGCGCGTTAATGGCCGCGTCATTGTTCGGCGGTAGCGCGGCCATCGCCAGCGAAGGCAATCAAGCCGGCGCCACCTCAAGCTGCAAACTATCGGCAGCCCACAGTGCAATCAAGCACATCATCTATCTGCAATTCGACAATGTGCATTTGCGCCGAACCAATCCGAACGTTCCATCGGATCTGGAGCAGATGCCGAGTCTGCTAAATTTCCTCCAGGATAACGGCACGGTTCTGACCGAACACCATACGCCGCTGATCTCGCACACGGCGGTCGATATCGTGACGGCGATGACCGGTGTCTATGGCGACAGATTCGGCTTCAGCATCGGCAACAGCTTCGGCCTGTTCAATGCCAGCGGGGTCGCTTCGACTTTCCCGTCCTCCTTCACCTACTGGACCGACAAGCTCGCTGACGGCCTGTTCGAAATGGTCGATCAGCAAGGCAAGAACACCCCGGCTCCGTGGGTGCCCTTCACCCGGGCTGGCTGCGATGTCGGCGCCTTCTCGCTCGCCAATATCGAGTTCGAGAACGTCACCAGCGACATCACCAACGTCTTCGGCGCGACCTCGCCGCAGGCGGCCGAAGCGACCGCCAATCCGACCAAGGCGGCGGCCGATTTCGAGGGCATCATCGTTCATTGCGCGCAAGGCAGCGCCTTATGCGCCAAGAACGGCGCTCCTGACTTCCTGACGGACGAACCGGGCGGCTATATCGGGTTCCAGGCCTTGTACGGCAATGTCAATGTCGCACCCGCGATCAACAACGGCGCGGCTTCGGTCAATGATCTGGACGGCAATGTCATCGCCGACCGCCACGGCAATCCGGGTTTCCCCGGATTCGACCCCCGCCCGGCCCAGTCGCTGGGCTATGTCGCACAGATGCTCGAAGCCGGCGTGCCGGTGGTCTATTTCCTGATCGAAGACGCCCATGACAATGATCCGGTCCTGTCGGACGTGCCGTCGAGCGTCGAAGGGACGTTCGGTCCCGGCGAGGCGGGTTATGTCACCGAGTTGAAGGCCTATGACAAGGCATTCAGTGAATTTTTCGCCCGCCTTCAGAAGGATGGCATCACCAAGGACAATACGCTGTTCGTCGTCACGGCCGACGAGAATGACCATTTTGTCGGCGGCCCGCCCACCCCGGCAAAGTGCGACGGCATCAATGTTCCATGCACCTATGCGAAGAAAGGCGAAGTCGATGCCGATCTGAGTCAGGTTTTTGCCAGTGAGTTCGGCAACACGACGCCGTTCCGTGTCCACAGCGACAGCGCGCCGACGGTCTATATCAGCGGCGATCCGACGGGCCAGACCGATACTTTGACACGGACGCTCGAACAGCAAGCCGGTGCGATGATGGGTTTCGATCCGGTCGCCAACAAGGGCGCGGGCGGAACTGTCCCGGTCACGGCCGCCATGGCAGATCATACCGAACAAGCCATGTTGCACATGCTCACATTCGACGCCAATCGGACGCCGAATTTCATTCTGTTCGCTAATGATGACTTTTTCCTCTCGGCATCTGGCAACGCGACACAAGCCTGTACGCCTGCGGCAAATGCCGCCAGCTGCTTCGCCGAAGAGGCGGGTTTCGCCTGGAATCACGGCGATTTCCAGAAGCAGATCACGCGGACCTGGCTCGGTATGGCCGGCCCCGGCGTCCGGCCGATCGGTCAGACCGGTGCTGTCTTCACCGATCATACCGACATCCGTCCGACCATCATGGTCCTGGCCAATCTCCAGGACGATTACGCCCATGATGGCCGCGTCATTTTCGAAGTGCTGGACGATAAGGCCCTGCCCGATTCCCTGACCGACCATCGGGAAACGCTGTCCCGTCTTGCGGCCGCTTACAAGGACATCAACGCGCCCGTCGGCACGCTCGGCCGTGCTACGTTGAAATTGTCGACCGCCGGCTTGAGCGGCGATGCGGCAACCTATGCCGCGACCGAGGCGACAATCGCGGAATTGACCGCCACGCGCAACACCATCGCAGCCGCGATGATCGCCATGCTGGAAGCGGCCGAGTTCGGCGGCCAGAAGATCGATGAAGAGCGGGCCGAGAAGCTGATCGGTCAGGCTCGCGATCTGCTCGATACGGTCGAGCACATTCGGCGGTAGTTCGGACAATTGCTGTCAGTGCGCCTCTCGCTTCGCCGTTCGGCCGGGCGAGGGGCGCAGGATCGACATATCCGCCATCATGCCGTCGAAAGATGGGCCTTGAGCGGTGTCGTCACATCACCGAGCAGATCGGCGGCAACCGCGGTTCGCTGGGCGACCAGCGCCCGTCCATGGGTGTAATCGCGCACGGCGTTGACGCAATCGAGCGCGATCACCCGCCCGCCGCGCCGGTAGATCACCGAAAAGCTGCGCGTGGCCGGATCACCGCGCAGGACGACATCGTCGAAATCACGGGACAGCCCGACGGTCTGGAGCTTCAGATCATACTGGTTCGACCAGAACCAGGGGACTGACCGGTACGGCGCAGCCTTGCCGCAAATCGCCCGCGCCGCGACCGCCGCCTGATCATTGGCGTTCTGCACCGATTCGAGGCGGATGAAGGGCTGGGCGGAAAAACAATTGGCGTGTTCGGCGCAATCACCCACGGCAAAGATGTCGGCAAGGCTGGTCCGGCAGTACTCATCGACCCGCACGCCATTGCCGCCCGCCGCACCGGCCGCCAACAGCGGCGCGACGCAGGGCGCGATGCCGATGCCGACGATGACGATCTGCGCCGGCACGAACGAGCCATCGGCGAGACGAAGCCCGGTCGCGCGGCCCCGTTCTCCCTCAATGCAATCGAGGGCGGCGTTGAGCCGGATTTCGACGCCCTTTGCCCGGTGCTCGGCCTCGTAGAAGCGCGACAGCGCCGCACCGGCGACACGCGCCAGGACACGAGGCTGCGCCTCGATCACCGTGACGCGCTTGCCGAGCCCGGTCAGTATGGCCGCGGCTTCGAGCCCGATATAGCCGCCGCCGACCACCGCCACGGCACTTGCCGCGGGCAGTTCGGCCGTGATGCGATCGACATCGTGCCGGCTGCGGATGCTGTGAACGCCGCCCAGATCGGCCCCGGGGCAATCGAGCTGCCGCGCCGCACCGCCCGCCGCCCAGATCATCCGCCCATAACCGAGTTCGCCGCCATCCTCGAACCAGACCCGATGCGCCGATGGATCGACTCGCACCACCGGGCGGCCGAGCAGCAGATCGACCCCGCGCTCGGCCCAGCCGGCTTGCGTGCGGAAGATCAGGCGCTCGAACCCCGTTGTGCCGGCCAGATACTCCTTCGAGAGCGGCGGCCGGTCGTAGGGCGGGTCGGGCTCGGCGCTCACCAGCACGATCGAGCCGGCGAAACCTTCCTGGCGCAGCACGGCCGCGGCCTGCGCCCCGCCATGGCCGCCGCCGACGATCACGACATCATAAGCGTCAGCCATCGAAATCCGCCAGAAAACCGGCCACGGCATCAAGCACGGCCTGTGGCTGGTCGCGGTGGGGTGAATGCCCGCACTGGTCGAGTTCGAGCCGGCGCGTCCGCCGCAGCACCGCCGATATGCGGTCGAGCTGGTCGAAGCTGCCATATTCATCGTCGCGTCCCTGGATCAGCAAGGCGGGCGCCAGGATCGCCGGCAGCAACGCCTCGATATTCCAGGCGCGAAACCGTGGATCGAGCCAGATATCGTTCCAGCGCCAGAAAATATGATCGGCATCGGCATGGTGCCGGCCGAGCTTCTGCCGAAGGTCAGTCGCCTGATAGGTGGCTTTCACCGCCGCGATACTCGTGACCGTCAGATCCTCGACCATGACATGCGGCGCCTCCAAGATCAGGCTGGCAACGCGCTCGGGCATGTGGGCTGCGGCGATGAGCGCGATCGAGCCGCCGTCGCTATGGCCGAAGCAATGGGCGCGAGCGATGCCCAGCGCCGCCATCAGCGACGGCAGCAGTGCCGCCTCGCGATGCATGTAATCCGGATTGCGCGGCGCCGGAATCGGGTCGGACGCGCCATGGCCTTGGCGGGACCAGGCGATCACCTCGCGGCCGGTGGCGGCGGCCAGCCGTTCCGGGAAATCCCGCCACATCGACACGGAACCCAACCCCTCATGCAGCAGCAGAATGGGCTCAGACCGGCCCGGCCAGCGGGCGATTTCCAAGCGGGCGCCGCCGACCAGAATCGGCTTCATGCCATCTCGCGCAATCGAAAGCGCTGGATCTTGCCAGTGGCGGTCTTGGGCAGCGTCTCGGCGAAGATGATCCAATGCGGGCATTTGAAGCCGGCGATCCGGTCTTTGACATGGGCCTTCAGCGCCACCGCCAGCGCCTCGTCGCCCTGACGGCCGTCGCGCAGGACGACATGGGCGCATGGCTTGACCAGATCATTGCCATCGGGCTTGCCGATCACGGCAGCTTCCAACACGGCCTCGTGGCTGGCGAGGGCTTCCTCGACCTCGTTGGGCGAGACATAAAGGCCATTCACCTTCAGCATGTCGTCGCTGCGGCCGGCATAGAAGTACCAGCCGTCGGCATCGCAGCGGTACTTGTCGCCCGTGCGGGTCCAGCCGCCGACGAAAGTGCCGAGGCTTTTGGTACGGTTGCGCCAATAACCCTGGGCGGCGGTCGGCCCCCTGACCTGCAATTCGCCGATCTCACCTGCGGGGACAACCTCATCGTCATCGCCGACGATCCGCAACTCATAGCCGGGAACCGGGCGGCCGGTGCAGCCGAAACGGACCTCGCCCGGCCGTTGCGCCAGATAGATATGCAGCATCTCGGTCGAGCCCAGCCCGTCGATGATATCGGTGCCGAAGCGCTGCCGGAACGCCTCGCCCAGATGCGTCGGCAGATATTCCCCGGCCGAAACCCCGATCCGCAGATGCGGCGCCTCTTCCCGCGACGGGGTATCCGGGCTGTCGAACCATTTGGCGAAGAAGCTCGGCACACCGGCCAGGATCGAAACCTTGTGCCGCTTGATGAGCGCGCTGATCGCCGGGGGGACTGCACGGTCCTTGAGCAGCACGACAGTCGATCCGGCCGCCAACGGAAACGTCAAGGCATTGCCCAAACCATAGGCGAAGAATTGTTTGGCGACCGACAGCACGACATCATCTTCGCCATAGCCAATGACGGCGGAACCGAACAGATTGGCGGTCAGCCGCATCGAGCCGTGGATATGCATGGCGCCCTTGGGCCGGCCGGTCGAGCCCGAGGTATAGAGCCAGAAC
>JAXDMU010000501.1:0-5940 GCA_034665905.1 Aliidongia sp.
TTTTGACGCATGGTGCTTCTCTCTCCCGTCGCTCAGGCGGCATTCCGCCGCTTGCGGCGGCGCAGGCGTAGCAGCCCGGCAACGATGGCGGCGCAAGCGACGATCAGAGGAACCGCCCCGACATTGAGGGCGACCAGTTCGAGCTTCAGCCGGTCAATCTCCTCGCGCAGGGCCAGTTGCACTTGCCGAAGCTGCTGGCGGGTCTGAATGATAGTCGCGCGGAACTGGTCGACGGCTTGCATTTGTTCCGGCGACAGCTTTTCGGATTCGGCTTGCTTGCCGGCAATCTCGTCGAGCTTGGATTGCGCGTCCTTGAGCTTGTCCTGGAGCGACTTTTCCTGGGCCTGATATTTGTCTTCGGCATCGCGTTGCTTGTTTTCGACCAGCGTAAAGGGCCGCACGGCGCTACCGCGTGAGCGCAATCCGATGAGATCGCCCGTCCCGGTCAGATTATCGACGGCGTTGATGACGAAATCCGCGTTGCCGGCCTGCGGCGTCACCACCTTCTGCCCGAAGAAATCCTGGACCTGAACCCAGAACCGGTCATCAAGCAGATCGCTGTCGGCGACGACGATCACATTGATCGGGTTCTGGGCGGTCTTGATCTGCGCCGCCTTGGCCGCCGCGTCCGGCTCGCCAACCGGATTGCCCTGGGCATCAAGCGCCACGGGCGGGCCATCGGGAAAGGCCGTATCGGCCGGGCCGGAGATGCGGGCCGCAATGGTGTAGCGCGTATCGGTCGATTTGAAATCGCGCAGCAGACCCAGCAAATCGGGCGGCGTCTGCTTGATCCGATCGACATCGATCAGTTCGGATTGCGGCGAGCTTTGCAGCAGCGGCTCGAACACCGTCCTGGCGCCCGCGACCGGCATCAGGGCGCCGGCGGTCGCGATATTGATCTGGGCGAGCTTGCCCGTGACCGGATCGTCATGGTTGATCGAATCGTCGATGAGCGTGAGCCACGCCAGATAATCGACCGGCTGGCCGCGCGCGCCCCCGGCACTGACCCGGCGCGCCTGCAACCGGTCGCCGACCACCTTGCCCTTGACCAGTTCGACGCCCCAGGATTTGAGCACCCGGTCGAATTCGGCCGCGGTCGGCGAGCCGGGTGGTGACAGCATGGTCGGGTGGGTCGCCTGGAGTTCCGAATCGGGATCGACGAAGACCAGCGCATGGCCGCCGCGTAGCACCCATTGATCGATGGCATATTCGGTCTTGGGTTGCAGCTTTTCCGGCTGCGCCAGCATCAGCACATCGACATCGTCAGGAATGCTATCGAAATTCGGCGACAATGAATGCACGTCGAAGCTCTGGCGCAGCTGGTCAATCACCACCAGCGGCCGGGTCGGACGCCCCTGCATCTGGGCCATCACGTCGCCTTCGAGCGGCAAGGCCGTCGCCAGCCCGATCACCTTGCGCTTGGGAAAGGCCAGCGACTGGATGAGCTTGGTCAGATCCAGTTCGAGGAATTTCTCGCGATCGTTCTGGAAGAACGGGATGACCTCGCGATCGTCGGTCGAATTGTTGCCGACCAGCCCGAAATAGACCTTTTCACCATTCTCGTCGATCGGCACGCCCTGAAGCCCGGCCGCCGTCGCCTGATCCTCAATATCCGAGAAGGTCACGGGATCGAGCAGCCTCAGATCGATCTTGCCGTTGGCCCGTGACGCGTATTCCTGGAGCAGTTCCTGCACCCTATCGGC
The DNA here is from genome assembly GCA_034665905.1 of Aliidongia sp. Taxonomy (GTDB): domain Bacteria; phylum Pseudomonadota; class Alphaproteobacteria; order ATCC43930; family CGMCC-115725; genus JAXDMU01. The sequence goes on from JAXDMU010000501.1 coordinate 1,704, forward strand.
GAAGACCGCGTAGCCGGGCGAAACCTCGCCCAGGCGCTTGGAGTAATAAAGCTTGAGCGTGATCGGCTCGTCGATCTTGGCAAGCACCGCTTTCGTGCCACTCGACAGGCTGAAAAGCTGCTGATCGGTCAGATCGACATGGGCGCCGCCGAACAATCTGCCGGCCAGCGAATTGACGGAGATGAACAGAATGGCGGTCAGCAGCAAGCCGAGCGCCGTCATTCCGGATGCGGAACGAGTCATCGCAAAACAGCTCCTAATCGGCCTTTTTAAGCTCGACGATCAGCGTGTTCGCAAACAGGAACGCCACGATCACCGAGCCGAAATAAATGAGATCGCGCAAATCGAGCACGCCGCGCTCGATGGCCGTGAAATGCTGAATAAAGCTGAGATTGGCCACGGCGGCGACGACGCTGCCCGGCACCAGATCCTGAAGCGGCCCAAGCACGATGGTCGAACCGGCAGCAATGAACAGAAAACACACGGTGGCGCTCAGCACGAACGCAATCACCTGATTCTTGCACGCCGCCGAGATCGCCGCACCAATCGACAGAAAGGCGCCGGCCATGAGAAAGCTGCCGAGATAGCTGGCCAGGATCACGCCATTATCGGGATGGCCCAGCACATTCACGGTGATCCAGAACGGAAAGGTCAGCGCCAGCGCGATGCCGGTGAAGGCCCAGGCCGCCAGATATTTGCCCAGCACCGCCTGCGGCGTCGTGATCGGCAGGGTCAGAAACAGCTCGATCGTGCCGGTCTTGCGCTCTTCCGCCCAGAGCCGCATCGATAGCGCCGGGATCAGGAACAGGTAGAGAAAGGCATGGTAGCTGAAGAAAACTTGCAGATCCGCCTGACCGTGCTCGAAGAAGCCGCCCATGTAAAAGCTCATGGCCCCGGCCAGGACCAGGAAGATCACGATGAAGACGTAGGCGAGCGGCATGGTGAAATAGCTCACCAGTTCGCGGCGGAAGATGACACCGATGGTGCCCATGGAACGTTACTCCCGATTCTCTGTCAGGCTGCGGCGGTCGTGATGTCGCGAAAGACGCCGTCGAGCCGGCCGCGTTCGAGACGCAACTCATCCAACACGAGACCGTGGGCCGCCGCCAGATCGCGCACCGCCGGCAGCAGATCGTGCCCCGCGCCGGGAATCACATAGACGCCACGATCCTGTGCGCGTCCGACCGGTTCGACCGCGGCAACACCCGGCAATGCCGTCAAGGCCGCGATGGTCGAGGGTGGCAGCGGGGCCGAAGTCCGCAGATAGACCGCGTTGTGATAGCGCGAACGGCCTTCGAGTTCGCTCGGCGTGCCGTCGGCCAGCACCCGGCCTTTGGCGATGACCATGGCGCGGGTGCAGACGGCATCGACCTCTTCCAGAATATGGGTCGAGATGATGATCGCCTTGTCCTTGGCCATGCTTTCGATCAGCGTGCGGACCTGATGCTTCTGATTGGGATCGAGGCCGTCGGTCGGCTCGTCCAGAATCAGCACCTCCGGGTCATGCAGCAGCGCCTGCGCCAGACCGACGCGCCGCTTGAAGCCCTTGGACAGGGTGTCGATCGGTTGAAAGAGCACAGCCCCCAGCTCGACCCGGTCTGCCGCCGCCTTGACGCGGCGGCGGCGCTCGTCGCCGTGAAAGCCGCGAATCCCGGCGACGAACTCCAGAAATCCCAGACAGGTCATGTCCGGATAGGCCGGCGCACCTTCGGGCAGATAGCCCAGGCACCGTTTGGCCGCGATCGGATCTTCGATGACATCATGGCCGCAAATCGACGCCGTGCCCTCGGTCGGAGTCAGGAATCCGGCGATCATCTTCATGGTCGTGGATTTGCCGGCGCCGTTCGGGCCAAGAAAGCCCAGAACCTCGCCGCGATCGACCGTGAAACTGATGCCGCGAACCGCTTCGATCGGCCCGAAATGCTTCACCAGATGTTTGATTTCAATAAGATGTGTTGCCACGCCGGTATCCCCATCAAACGCGGGACGTGGGATTAGCAGAAAGCGCGGCGAATGAAAACCCCATGCTTTAATCCCGGCCAAGCGGTACTGCGTCGCGCGGCATTGGCGCGGCTCCAACCGTCCGTGATATAGCTGTAGCGGTCGCAGTCAGAGGGCGGAATCGGTGCCGAACGAGAATCTGATCAACCGCACCCGCCTGACCACCGGCCTCATTCTGTTCAGCTATGTTTCGGGCCATCTGCTCGATCATGCGACCGGCGTGATTTCGGTTGCAGCGATGCAGTCGTGGCTTCGAATCATGCTTGCGATCTGGAGCAATCCGGTCGGTACAACAGCACTCTATGGTGCGCTGCTGATCCATATGGCACTGGCGTTGACCGCCTTGTGGCGTCGCCGCTCGCTTCGCATGCCGGCGATGGAAGCGGCACAATTGAGCCTGGGATTTCTGGTTCCGCTGGTGCTGGCGCAGCATGTCGCCAACACGGTGCTGACCTATCGGCTCTATGGCGTCGGCGTCGAGTACAACGCGGTGCTGCTGAAGCTTTACGTGCTCTCGCCGGTCAGCGGGCTGGCCCAGGCGGCACTGCTGATTGCGGCCTGGACCCATGGCTGTATCGGTCTCAATTACAACTTTCGGCGATTCGGCTGGTATGCGCAGGGGAAATGGCCGCTCTTCGCGCTGGCGCTGTGGGTTCCACTGCTGGCGCTTCTCGGGTTTTACGAGGGCGGCCGCGAGGTCGCGGTCCTCGCGCAGGACCCGGCCTGGGTTGCCATGGCCTTGCCGCACCCGCTGCCGGCCGGCGCCGCCGCCCATCTCGATATGCTGGGCCAATCGATTCGGGCGATCGTCCTGGCACTGCTCGCCGCCGTCCTTATCGGCCGGGTCGTGCGCCGGCAGTTGCAACTGCGCAAGGGCGCGGTGGTGATAACCTATCCCGACGGCCGTAAGGTCAGGGTGGTGGGCGGCACCAGCGTGCTTGAGGCCAGTCGCAATGCGCGCATCCCGCATGCCTCGATCTGCGGCGGCCGCGGCCGCTGCTCGACCTGCCGCATCCGCGTGGTGGGCCGCGCCGGGACCATTCCGGCACCGGACGAGGCCGAGATCGGCGTGCTGCGCGGTATCCGTGCCCCGCCCAATGTCCGTCTGGCCTGTCAGTTGCGCCCAACCGGCGACGTTCAGGTCACACCGCTGCTGCCCGCCGACATTTCGGCACGCGAGGGCTTCGGCAAGGTCATGGACCTGGCGGGCAGCGAGTTGGAGATCGCCGTCCTGTTCTGCGACATCCGGTCCTTTACCCGGTTGGCCGAACATATGCTGCCGTTCGATGTCGTGTTCCTCCTGAACCGCTATTTCGCCGAAATGGGCCGCGCGGTCGAGGAGGCGGGCGGCCGGGTCGATAAATTCATCGGCGACGGCGTCATGGCGCTATTCGGCGTCGATCGCGGACCGGAGGAAGGTTGCCGCGCCGCCTTGGTCGCGGCCCGCGCCATGTCGGATCGGCTCGACCAGTTGAACGCCACCTTGAGCGTGGATTTGCAGGAGCCGATCCGGGTTGGCATCGGCCTGCATGTCGGCCGCGCGATCGTCGGGTCGATGGGCTATGGCCACACCGTGACCGTAACCGCGATCGGCGACGCGGTGAACGCCGCAAGCCGACTCGAAGCGGAAACCAAGATCCTGGGCGTGGAACTGATCGTCTCAGACGCGGTCGCCCGCCGAGCCGGCATCAATCTCGGCGCTTTTCCGCTGCGGGAGATCGACCTTCGGGGACGACAGGAAACCGTCGCGGTGCGAATCGTGTCCAGAGCGAAGGAACTGCCGGTCGTGCCGGAGATTGGGTTGATCGAGGTGCCACCGGCAGATGCGCTGGCGGCGGAGCCGGCGTGAGGCAAGCGGCGGAGGAACTCGACGAAGCCGCCGCCGCGGTGCCCGCGGAATAGCGCCGAATCCAGGACCTTTGGCCCGAGCGGATGGAACCCGCAGGCCCCTCAATCTGTTGGTTCGGCGGGGCGAGCCAGGCGGCTTGCCTCTCGGCAAAGCCGATCCAGGAGCGGCGCGCCAACCGCCTTTTGCGCGATGGGCGATCCGATCGCCCGGCAGATTCGCGGCGACGGCACGGTGCCGCCACGCTCCTGACATCCGTATAACCGCCCAATTCGAGGGAACGTATGATGTTCAAATCGATCAATCCCGCTAAATTCGGATTTGCCGCCGCCCTGATCGTCGCGACGGCGGCGTTTTCCGCTCCCGTTGCGCTGGCGCAATCGCACAGCG
>JAXDMU010000502.1:0-5126 GCA_034665905.1 Aliidongia sp.
GCAGCTATCTGTCCGCGGCAGAGCAGCATGCTTTGCTCGACCGGTTGCCGGCGAATTGCCTGCTGGTGCTTGACGAGGCGTATGCTGAATTTGCCCCGCCCGACGCGCGGCCCGATCTTGCGACCGACGATCCCCGTGTCATCCGCTTTCGTACATTTTCCAAGGCGCATGGGCTGGCCGGCATGCGCGTGGGCCATGTGCTGGGGGCGCCCGACCTGGTGCGGCCGTTCGATCGCATCCGCAATCAGTTCGGTGTCGGCCGCGTGACCCAGCTGGCCGCCCTGGCCGCGCTGGCGGATCAGGCATTCGTGGCGAGCGTGGTAGCGGCCACAGAAGTCGGCAAACGCGACTATGCCGACCTCGCCGCCGAGTACGGTTTTGCCGCGTTGCCGTCGGCGACCAATTTCGTTGCGATTGATGTCGGCGGCGTTGAACGCGCGCGCGCCATTCTGGCCGCTTTGCTCGAACGCGAAGGCGTCTTCATCCGCATGCCGGGCGTGGCACCGCTCAATCGCTGTATCCGCGTCACCGTCGGCCGGTCGGAGGATCGCGCCCGGTTCGCCGAGGCGTTCCGGCGCGTCGTGTCGGCCTTATGAACCGCCTTTCGGGCTCGACATCCGATCGAGGAAATCCGGCAATAGCTCGGCCATGGTTCCCGCCGAGTCAGTCGGGATGGCACCGTCGGTAAAGCCCGGCCCGGCCAGCAGGCGGACAATCTCCGGATCGCGCGACAGGATATGGACGGGCACGTCGTGGGAGGCGCTGGCCGTGCCGATCAACGCCGGCGGCTGGTGGTCGCCCAGCAGAATCACCAGCGCATCCTGGCTCACGGCGCGCGGAATCCAGTCGGCCAGCACGCGCAGATCATAGGCCACCGAATCGAGATAGGGTCGCTCAAGATGCTCCCAATCGGGCGGCACGGCCATTTCCTGCGCCAGTTCCGGGCGTGTCGCGAAGCGTCCGGCATCGCTCCAATCCTCGACGTAAGGCGGAACTGGGGTAAAGGGCATGTGGCTCGACACCAGCACGATCTGGGCGAAGAGCGGGCGCGCCGGATCACGCGGCAGTTTTTCGATGGCGCCCAGCGAAAACTGATCGGGCACGCCGAACCAACCGAAAGCCGGGCCGGCATAGCCCAGTTGGTCGGTGCCGACCATGCGTTCGAAACCCCAGAACCCGGCGCTATCCAGCGGCTCCTTGAGGCCGGGCAGCGCGTCCATCGTCTGATACCCGGCCTGCTGCATCAGCCGGGGCCAGGTCGGCCGGTCGGTCGAGGTCAACAACTCGTAGCGCAGTTCGCTGTCGAGCCAGGCACCCGAATCGACCGTGCCATGGGCGAGCCAGGAGCCACCGCCATAGGTCGGCGACGCGATTCGCGCGGTCTTGAGCGTGAAGCCGGCCGCGGCCAGCGACGCACCGAAATTTTCCATGGCCGGCACGGCACTGGCGCGCAGCGGCGGATCGAGCAGAACCGCGCCGTAGGATTCGAAGAAGATGACATAGACGTCGCGGCCGGCGAGCCGGGCCAGATCGGCATCCCGGCGCGGCGCCGCTCCGAGCCGGGCGAGGAACGCGTCGCGCTCGCCATGGCTGGCGCGCCACGCCTCGATGATCTTGCCGCTTTGTTTGTTCGCCGCGGCCAGCGCCCGATCCGACAGCGGTCCGACCCCTGACAACGCGCCGGCCAGTACGGCACCGGCAAGCAGCAGAGTCAATCGGAGCGGTGAGCCGGCCACGCCGCGGTCGATCGCGCTCAGCGCCAGCATGGTCAGGGTAAAGAGCATGAGTGGGGCCAGAATCGCGGCCAGACCGGCAAGCGCGATCTGCCATGGGCCCGCTGCCCCCGTGAACAAGGCCACGACAGAACCGGCGTGGCTCAGATCGGCGGAAAAATCGAGTTCCCGGCCCATCAGCGCCGGTGCTTCGGCATCGACCAGACCGATGATGGCCAGTAGCAGGATGACGAGAGCGAGGATGGAGCGGCCGGCGAACGGCAGGCGCCGCCCCCCGAGGCGCGGCAGCACCGCGAGGGCAGCCAGAATCAACGCCTCGACCGGCAGGCGCAGTTCCAGCGCCGGCCAATGGCCGCTGGCCCCCGGACCGGGAACAAACAGAAGAATGAGAAAACCGAGACCCGCGACCAAACCGATCATAAATCTTATCGCCTTGTTGCCGACCCGTGCGGGACGGAGAATTGCCGATCTGCGCACAGCGTCTTGAGCGAGGTCAAGGCGCTGACCATATCTTTGTCGTTCGCGGGTGTCGGCGCATAGATGCGGCACCGTTCGATGGTGTGCTTCGGACACCGGAAGGAGACAAGATGGATATCGAAAAGTTTACCGAGCGTTCCAAGGGCTTTATTCAGGCAGCTCAAGGTCTGGCCGTGCGCCGCGGCCATCAGCGCCTGATGCCGGATCATCTGCTGAAGATTCTGCTCGACGATAAAGAAGGTCTGGCGACCAATCTGATTCGCAGTGGCGGCGGCCAGCCGGAGCGGGCGCTGGCCGGGGTCGAAACGGCGCTCGACAAGTTGCCCCGGGTCGAAGGCGGTGGCGCCGGCCAAGTTTATCTCGGGCCGGAACTGGCCCGCGTGCTGGAGGATGCCGAAGCGCAGGCCAAGAAGGCCGGCGACAGCTTCGTCGCGGTCGAGCGCCTGCTGGTGGCGCTGGCGCTGGGCGGCGGGTCGGCGGGCACGGCCTTGAAGGATGCCGGGGTGACGCCGGCCGGTCTCAATCGCGCGATTGAAGATCTGCGCCGCGGCCGCACCGCTGATTCGGCCTCGGCGGAGGAGGGCTACGATGCGCTGAAGAAATATGCCCGCGATCTGACCGCGAGTGCGCGCGACGGCAAGCTCGATCCGGTGATAGGCCGCGACGAGGAGATTCGCCGCACGATTCAGGTGCTGTCGCGCCGGACCAAGAATAACCCGGTGCTGATCGGCGAGCCGGGCGTCGGCAAGACCGCGATCGTCGAAGGGCTGGCCCAGCGCATCGTCAAGGGCGATGTGCCGGAAAGCCTGAAGGACAAAAGACTGATGGCGCTCGATCTCGGCGCCATGATCGCCGGCGCGAAATTCCGTGGCGAATTCGAAGAACGGCTGAAGGCGGTGCTGGCCGAGATTTCGGCCGAAGCCGGCAAGATCATCGTCTTCATCGACGAATTGCACACACTGGTTGGTGCCGGGAAGGCCGACGGCGCGATGGATGCGTCGAACATGCTGAAGCCGGCCCTGGCGCGCGGCGAACTGCATTGTGTCGGCGCCACGACGCTCGATGAATATCGCAAGCATATCGAAAAGGACGCGGCACTGGCCCGACGGTTCCAGCCGGTCTTCGTCAGCGAGCCCAATGTCGTCGATACCATCTCGATCCTGCGCGGCCTCAAGGAGAAATACGAGGTTCATCACGGCGTGCGCATCACCGACGGGGCGATCGTGGCGGCGGCGACCTTGTCGAATCGCTATATCACCGACCGTTTCCTGCCCGACAAGGCGATCGATCTGGTCGATGAGGCAGCGGCCCGGCTGCGCATGGAGGTGGATTCGAAGCCCGAGGCGGTCGATGAACTCGACCGGCGGATCATCCAGTTCAAGATCGAACGCGAAGCGCTGGGCAAGGAAAGCGATGTTGCATCCAAGGAGCGCCTGGCGCGGCTCCAGGAGGAGTTGGCCGGCCTGGAAGACCGTTCGGCCGAACTGACGGCTCAATGGCGCGCCGAAAAGGAAAAGCTGTCGGGCGCGCAAAAACTCAAGGAGCAGTTGGAGCAAGCGCGCCTCGATCTGGACGCGGCACAGCGTCGGGGCGATTGGGCCAAAGCTGGCGAACTGACCTACGGTGCCATTCCGGCACTGGAAAAACAGCTCGCGACGGCGGAAAGCGAGGGCGGCGCACACATGCTCGAGCAGGCCGTGACCGAAAAGGACATTGCCGGCATCGTCTCACGCTGGACCGGCATTCCGGTCGACCGGATGTTGGCCGGCGAGCGTGAAAAGCTGCTGGCGATGGAAAGCCAGCTGGAGCGGCGCGTGATCGGCCAGGACGAGGCGGTGACGGCGGTCGCCAACGCGGTGCGCCGCGCCCGCGCCGGCTTGCAGGACCCGAACCGGCCGATCGGCTCGTTCCTGTTCCTCGGGCCGACCGGGGTCGGCAAGACCGAACTGACCAAGGCGCTGGCGGAGTTTCTGTTCGATGACGAAGCGGCACTGTTGCGCATCGACATGTCGGAATTCATGGAGACGCACGCGGTCGCCCGGCTGATCGGCGCACCGCCCGGCTATGTCGGCTATGAGGAAGGCGGCACGCTGACCGAAGCGGTGCGGCGGCGCCCCTATCAGGTGATTCTGTTCGACGAGGTCGAAAAGGCCCATCCCGACGTGTTCAATGTGCTGCTTCAGGTGCTGGATGACGGGCGCCTGACCGATGGTCAGGGGCGGACGGTGGATTTCCGCAACAGCCTGATCGTGCTGACCTCGAATCTCGGCAGCGAGGTGCTCGCCAGCCAGCCCGAGGATGTCACGATCGAATCGGTGCGGCCGCAGGTGATGGAAATTGTCCGCGGCGCGTTCCGGCCGGAATTCCTCAATCGGCTCGACGAGATCCTGCTGTTCCGGCGCCTGACGCGCGCCGATATGGGGGCGATCGTCGACATCCAGATCGGCCATCTGCGCAAGCTGCTCGACGATCGTGAAGTCGTTCTCGACCTGGAGCCGTCCGGCCGCGAATGGTTGGCGCAGGAAGGCTACGATCCCGTCTACGGCGCGCGTCCGCTGAAGCGGGTGATCCAGCGCGAACTGCAAAACCCTCTGGCCCAAATGATCCTCGACGGCACGCTCGGCGAGGGCGACACGGTGCGGGTGAACGGGGGGCGTTTGGGTTTGAAGCTTTCGGCCATCCGAGCCGCTGCGTGACCGCGAAGTTTAGAAGGTGTTATTTATCAATTGGTTGCTTTAGGGTGGTCGATTCTGCTGCTCTGAGAGTTTGTTTTCGTCAATCCCCTTGCGGCGCATCGTGGCTCTGCGGTTTGGTGCGCAGATTGTCGTTGCGTGATTGGCTTGGTGCCGTCATATTCTGTTCATCAACGACGCGCTGTTGCGTTTGACGGTCCTGGCGATAATGAGCGCTGGGGCC
>JAXDMU010000503.1:0-2814 GCA_034665905.1 Aliidongia sp.
GACGCCAGCGGCGTGGTTGCGCATGGCCGTTCGGTGCATATGCAGCGCGCCGGGTCGCGGAACCCGATGGAAAACATCGTGCTTGGCCCCGGCGAGGTTTTCACCGGCACACTCGCCGAGGTCAAGCGGTTGACCGCTCTGGGGTATCTCGTGAATGCGCAGGTCAAACCGATTCCGCGGGGGGCGGGTCCGACATTTACGTCCGACTCCGTCGTGCAGGTAAAGCGCGGCTGACGGGCTATGACCGTCGATTTCTCAGCCCTAACCGGTAAGGCGTGTAAATCCGCCTTTGGCGTCCCTGCCACATATCTTCCCGCTACAGGCGGCACGATTAGAATCATCGGCATCTATGACGATGCTTATGACGATGTGTCGATCGACGGCGCCGGCTCACGGATCGTCACCACCAGCCCGGTCCTCGGCATGCAACCGGGCGATCTGCCGGCACCGCCGCTGCGCGGCGACCGGTTGATCGTCCAATCCACCGGCGAGACCTTCATCGTCAAAGAGGTTCGCCCGGATAGCCATGGCTGGGCGCAACTGATGCTCAATCTGGCCTACTGATCATGCCCGGACCCAGCACGATCTTTCTCTCCGGCGCGATCCGCCGCCTCGCCGTGGCGGCTCTGAAGAATGCCGTGGCGGCCGGCGTGATCATCGGCCCCGGCCCGGTCACGATCGACAGCCCCGGCGATTGGAACACGCCATCCGAGGCGATGCCGGTCATTCTGGTGCGCACCGGCCTGCAAAAAAAGACGGCAAAAGCCATGCAACTGACCGAATTCGAGAGCCTGATCGCGCTCGAAATCCAGGTGCAGCTGCAAGACAAATCGGCCAAGTTAGCGCAAGACTGGATCGAGATGATGGGCGCCGGGGTCGAGCAGGCGCTCTATAGCGATCTGGCATTGCTCGGCTCCGGTTCGGCCGGCCTGATCGAGCGTATCGCCGCGGTCGAGGCCGAGACGCGCATCAACAGCAACGGCAAGCTGCATATCGCCGAGCTGGATTTCCGCATCTGGTGCCAGACCCTCGAAATCTTCGGCCCGCCGCCCGGCGTGCCGCTCGTCCAGATCGAGGGCGCGGTCAACGATACCGCAGGCAACCAGATCGCCGCCTTCGACGTCACCGATCCATAAATCACTTTTGGAGAGATCCATGTTCGTCAAGCCAGCGCCGGGCCTTCAGGTCCGGTTCGAGAATTCGCGCACCCGATTCCTGGCCGAGCAGGGCGAGGCGGTGCCGGATGATGATGTCTATTGGGCGCGGCGCCTCGCCCATGGCGATGTGGTTGCCGCGGAACCACCTAAGCCGGCGGTCGAGCCGTCGGCGCCGGTTCCACCGGTCGCCCAGGCGGCTGCCCCCACTGCGGTGCCCGTTCCGGCCGCCGCGCCCGCCACTGTTCAGCCGCCGGTCCCGCCGGCCGCTAAAGCGAACTGATCGGACCCGCCATGAGCGATATCAACTTTAAGGTCTATCCCCAGACCAACCGCATACCCGGCGTGTTCCAAGAGGTCGACGCCACCCAATCGAACACCGCCCAGCCCAATCAGCTCGCGTTGCTGATCGGCCAGATGCTGCCGGGCGGCACATATACGCCGAATGTCCCGGTCATTTCGACCGGCATCGGCGACGTCCATACCGGCGCCGGCCAGGGCTCGATGCTGGCCCAGATGCTCTTCCGATACCGAAAATCGGATACTTTCCGCGAGGTCTGGCTGTTGCCGCTGGCCGATGCGGCCGGCGCCGTCGCCGCGACCGGCAGCACCACAATCACCGGCCCGGCGACCGGCGCCGGCACCATCGCGCTCTATCTCGCCGGCCGGCTGATTTCCGTCGCGGTCAGCATCGGCGACACCGCGACGGTCATCGGCGCCAATGTGCTGGCGGCGATGGCGCTGATCCCGTCTTTGCCCGTGTCGGCCAGCAATGCCGCCGGTGTCATCACCTTCACCGCCCTGCACAAGGGCTTGGCAGGTAACGATATCGATATCGGCCTGTCCTATCTCGGTCCAGCGGCCGGCCAGGTCCTGCCGGCCGGCGTGGCCATCGCCATCACACCGATGAGCGGCGGCACGACCAACCCGTCCTTGACGGCGGCGCTCGCCAATATCGCCGGCAACATGGCGTTCGATTTCATAGCGCTGGCCTATACCGACCCGACCTCGCTCAATGCCATGCAGTCGTTCCTGGATGACAATACCGGGCGCTGGTCGTGGCAACAGCAGCTATTCGGCGGCTGTTTCGCCTTTAAGAGCGGCTCGTTTTCCGTGCTCGATACGACCGGCCTCGCGCGCAATGACCGGCATATGTCGATCCTCGGCGCCTATGGCATCCCGACGCCGCCCTGGGAATGCGCCGCCGATTACACCGCCGCCTTCGCGGTCTCTTCCGCCGCGAACCCGGCTACGCCGCTCAACACGACGGCATTGACCATCATGGCGCCGCCGGTCCAGAGCCGTTTCACCAACAGCGAAAACAACTCGCTGCTCTATGCCGGCATCAGCACGCTCTACACCGATGACAGCAACACCGTCCGCATCCAGCGCGCGATCACGACCTATCAAACCGCGCCATCGGGCGCACCGGACAATTCGTTCCTTAATGTCGAGCGCATGTACACGCTGCAATTCATGTTGCGCGACATGATCACGTACCTGAAGTCACGCTACTCGCAGAGCATTCTCGTCCCGGACGGCACCAGAATACAGTTCGGCAGCGGCATGACCACGGCGCAGCTAAGGCGACGCACAAAAACTACCGACTCGGGGGGTCTTCCGTAGCCGGGGATTTGACAAGGGGGATTCCGGCGCGGGC
>JAXDMU010000504.1:0-7527 GCA_034665905.1 Aliidongia sp.
CGCTCGCTGTTCCGCTATCCGCCCGATTACGGGCAGAAAACGCCGCTCGACGAGGTGCTCGATTGGTCGGATTGGGGCGGTTTCCTCGGTGCGGTCGAGATGTGCAACAATAACGGCACCTGCCGGAAATCCGATCCTGGCGTGATGTGCCCGAGCTTCCGCGCTACGGCTGAGGAGCAACATGTCACGCGCGGCCGCGCCAACAGCCTGCGGCTGGCGCTGTCCGGGCAGCTTGGGCCGGATGCGCTGTTCGCCGACGAGATGCGCCAAACCATGGATCTCTGCGTCGGCTGCAAGGGCTGCAAACGAGAATGCCCGACCGGCGTCGATATGGCGCGGATGAAGATCGAATTCCAGGCGCAATGGCGCCAGCGTCGTGGTGGCAGCGTGCGCGACGCGCTCATCGCGCATCTCCCGCGCTACGCACCGTTTGCGGCGTTGGCGGCCCCGTTGCTGAATTTGCGTAACCGGGTGCCGGCGCTGGCCCGGTTCGGTGAGATGCTGCTGGGCTTAAGCGCGCGGCGCAGCCTGCCGCGCTGGCGCCGGGATTGGCACCGCGCAAGCCCGCCGGTCGGTGAGGGACGCGAGATTGTCTTGCTGGTCGATACCTTCAACCGTTATTTCGAGCCGGAAAATGCCCGCGCCGCCCGGCGCGTGCTTGATGCTGCGGGTTATCGGGTGATCGAGCCGGCCGGGCCGGGGCGGCCTTTGTGCTGCGGGCGGACCTATCTCGCGGCCGGCATGGTCGAGGAGGCGCGGCACGAGGCTCGACGGCTGCTGGCGGCGTTGACGCCCTTGGCCGAACGCGGCGTGCCGATCATCGGCCTCGAACCCTCGTGCCTGCTGACGCTGCGCGATGAATATGAAGCGATGCTGCCGCCGGCCGAAATCGCCGCCGTCGCCGGTCAGGCTCGGCTCTTCGAGGAGTTCCTGGCGCAGGAACGCAAGGCCGGGCAGCTCGATCTGCCGCTGCGCGCCCTGCCAGAGAAGGAGGCGTGGCTCCACGGCCATTGCCACCAGAAAGCCTTCGGCCTGGTCTCGGATGTCGCCGCCACGCTGGCGCTCGTTCCGGACCTCAAGGTTCGCACCATCGAGTCCGGCTGCTGCGGCATGGCCGGCGCCTTCGGCTACGCCGCCGAGCATTACGATGTCTCGATGCGGATGGCCGAACTCGATCTGCTGCCGGCTTTGCGCCGCACGCCCGAGGGCGCACTGGTCGTGGCTGACGGCACGAGCTGTCGCCAGCAGATCGCGGACGGGGCAGGGCGCGAGGCGGTGCATGTGGCGCGGGTACTGGAGCGGGCGCTGGCGCGGTGATATGCTGATGCGTCCCGGTTGGTAAAGATGCTCGCCAACCGCTAGACGATGGATAGCAGTGTATTCGGCTCTTCGGTTAGAAGGCTTGCGAGAATTTTCAGTCCGCGCTCGACGATGTCCGCCGAATCGGGCGGGCTGATGCAGATGCGCACGCCATTGAGCGGCGGCGTGCGGTTGACCGAGAAAGCCGCACCGGGCGTCACCGCGACGCCCCGGCGCAACGCCTCGGCTGCGAAATCGCCGTCCCGCCAGGCTTCGGGCAGCGGCAGCCAGAAATGATAGGCCGCGGCCGGGAGTGCGCAGCGATTGCCGATGACCGCCCGCGCCAGACACAGCCGGCGCGCCGATTCCTGCCGCTTCTCGGCCGCGAGCCGTGCCGCTTCGCCGGATTGAATCCAACGCGTCGCCAGTTCGGCCATCAAAGGCGGGGCCATCCAGATCGACGCGCGCATGGCCGGCATCACCCGCTCCAGCAGCCCGCCCGGCGCCAGAATGAAGCCGACCCGCAAGCCCGGTGCCAATGATTTGGAGAGCGAACTCACATGCAGCACGCGTTCCGGCGCCAATTCGGCGAGGGAAGGTGGCCGGTCGATCAGGAAGCCATACACGTCGTCCTCGACCAGGATCACATCATGCTGCCGCGCGATCTCGACGATCGCATGGCGCCGTTCGAGCGACAGGACGCCGGCCAGCGGATTGCAAAGGTTGGGGCTGCAATAGAGGAGGCGGACGGGGGCCGCGCGGCAGGCCGCGGCCAAGGCGTCGGGCAGTAGCCCTTGTTGATCGACCGCGATGGCTTCGATGCGCAAATGATGCAGCTGCGCCGCCGCCTTGAAGCCGGGATAGGTCATGGATTCGGTGGCGACGATATCGCCCGGAACGGTCAGCCCGCTGAGGATCGCCGCGATCGAATGTTGGGCGCCGGCCGTGACGATCATGCGCTCCGGCTCGGCCGGCACGCCACCCGATCGCAGCCACGCGGCGGCGGCGATCCGGTCGGTGCTGCGGCCCTGATGCGTCTGATAGCGCAGCAGATCGGCCAGATCGGCGGTCGCCGCGATCTCGCGCAAGGCGTCGCCCAGCAGAGCGGCTTCGCGGCCCGGAATCGGATGGCCCTGCGCCAGATTGATCGGCTCCTGGCCTGCGCGAGCCGGTGGCGCCGCTGACGGAAACGGCGCGCGGATGAACGTGCCGCGCCCGACTTCGCCATCGACCAGCCCGCGCCGCGCGGCCTCGGCATAGGCGCGACTCACCGTGCCGACCGTGACCCGCAACTGCCAGGCGAGATCGCGATGGGTCGGCAGCCGGTCGCCCGGCCGCAGCCGGCCGTCGCGCAGATCGGCCGCCAGCGCCTCGGCGATGGCGCGATAGCGCGGGCCGGCAAAGCGCGTGAGGTCGGGTTGCCAGATTGTCATGATGACAAGTTTCAGTTTGACGGTGGAAGTCGGGAGTTGTTTCCTTGCTCAAGGGGATAATGCAGGCAATCGGGATGAAGAGGAAGAATTGTATGGGTTCAAATCCCGAAATCACCTATGCGCTGGAGCCGCATATGAGCACGGCCGATTTCATCGACGTGCTGCGCAGATCGACCTTGGCGGAGCGTCGGCCGGTCGATGATCCCGATCGCATCGCGCGCATGCTGGCAGCGACCGATCTTCTGGTCGCGGCGCGGCAGGGCGGCATGCTGGTCGGCGTGGCACGGTCCATCACGGATTGGAATTACACGTGCTACCTCTCCGATCTGGCGGTCGATCAGGCTTATCAAGGGCACGGCATCGGTCGTGCCCTGATCGCGCGCACCCATCTGGAAGCCGGGCCGCAGACCATGCTGCTGCTAATCGCGGCACCGGGCGCGCAAACCTATTACCCGCATATCGGGATGCAGCGGCACGAGCATGCCTTTGTTTTGCCGCGCCCGGCCACTTGCTGAAAGGAACTCCCATGGCTCTCGAACTGCCGATCTATCAAGTCGATGCCTTCGCAGATGCGCTGTTCAGCGGCAACCCCGCGGCCGTGGTGCCGATGCGCGACTGGCTGCCCGATGCCGTGCTTCAGAACATTGCGGCCGAAAACAATCTGGCCGAGACCGCCTTCCTCGTCGCGGAGGGCGACACCTATGCGCTGCGCTGGTTCACGCCCGCAGCCGAGGTGCCGCTGTGCGGCCACGCCACGCTTGCCTCGGCGTTCATCGTGTTCGAATTCCTCCAACCGGGGCGGCGCCAGGTGACCTTCACCACGAGGCGCGCGGGGCCGCTGACCGTCGGCCAGTCCGGCGCGTTGCTTGCGATGGATTTCCCGGCCAAGCCGCCCGAACCGGTGGCGATGCCCGATGGCTTGATCGAGGCGTTGGGTGGCCGACCGCGCGGGGTTTTGGCCAACGGCAAGCTGTTTGCCGTCTTCGACCGGGCCGGCGAGGTCAAAAGTCTGGCGCCCGATTTTCGTAAACTGGCGCGGCTTGATTTCGACGGTGTGGTGGCGACGGCGGTGGGGACGGACGGTGTCGATTTCGTGTCGCGCTATTTCGCGCCCCATCTCGGCATCGACGAAGATCCCGTGACGGGATCGGCGCATTGCCTGCTCGTGCCCTACTGGGCCAAGATTCTGGGCCGGTCCAAGGTGACCGGGCGCCAGATCTCGGTGCGTGGTGGCACGGTCCATGGCGAGGATCGCGGCGCCCGTGTCGGCTTGTCCGGGCAGGCGCGGCTGTATCTGGAGGGGCGGATCTTTCTGCCGTGATTGATGCCATTGCGCGGCGATAATGAATGCCTACAAGTTTCCGATTGACCGCCGGATACAGACCGAATAGCCCTGTTGGTGGGACACGCCCCCCCAACGGGGCGCAACTATTCTGTGAGGAATAGCGCAATGACACCGGTTTTACGCCCGAATTGTACGCATTTTTCTTCCGGCCCGTGTGCCAAACGCCCCGGATGGAGCCTCGACGCGCTCTCCGGCGCCCTCACCGGCCGTTCGCACCGCTCCAAGCCCGGTAAGACCAAGCTGAAGCAGGTGATCGAGCGCAGCCGTTCGATCCTGGGCATTCCCGACGACTACAAACTCGGCATCGTGCCGGCCTCCGATACCGGTGCGGTCGAACTGGCGCTTTGGTCGCTGCTCGGGCCGCGCGGCGTCGATATGCTCGCCTGGGAAAGCTTCGGCGAGGGCTGGGTCGGCGATGTCGTCAAGCAATTGAAATTACCGGACGTCCGCACGCTGAGCGCCGCTTACGGCAAATTGCCGGACCTGGGCGCGGTCGATCCGGCGCGCGATGTCGTCTTTACCTGGAACGGCACGACCTCCGGCGTGCGCGTGCCGAACGGCGACTGGATCGCTGCGGCGCGCGACGGACTGACGATTTGCGACGCCACCTCGGCCGCGTTCGCCATGGCTCTGCCCTGGCCCAAGCTCGATGTCGTCACCTGGTCGTGGCAGAAGGTGCTGGGCGGCGAGGGGGCGCACGGCATGATCGCACTCAGCCCACGCGCGGTCGAACGGCTGGAGACTTATGCCCCGCCGCGCCCGATGCCCAAGATCTTCCGCCTGACCTCGGGCGGCAAGCTGATCAAGGGTATTTTCGAAGGCGAAACGATTAATACGCCGTCGATGCTCGCGGTCGAAGATGCCTTGGACGGCTTGAAATGGGCTGAAAGCATCGGTGGGCTCGACGGGCTGATCGGGCGCACCGAGCAGAATTTCGCGGCAATTGATGGTTGGGTGTCACGCACACCCTGGATCGGTTTCCTGGCGGACGATCCGGCCACGCGTTCGACCACCTCGGTATGCCTCGTCTTCACCGATCCCTGGTTCCAAACACTTGTCCCCGAGCGGCAGGCTGCCTTCGCCAAGGATCTGGCCGCCCGCCTCGAGGCGGAAGCGGCGGCGTTCGATATCGGTGCCTATCGCGACGCCCCGCCGGGCTTGCGCATCTGGGCCGGTGCGACCGTCGAGACCGCCGATCTCGAAGCGCTTTTCCCCTGGATCGAATGGGCTTATGGCGCGCTGCGCGCAGCCTGAACACCATCTCTGCAAAAGGATTAAGGGTCATGCCCAAAGTATTGATCGCAGACGAATTGTCACCGCGCGCCGTCGAGATTTTCCGCGCGCGCGGGATTGAAACCGACGTCCGGATCGGCCTCAAAGCCGATGAGTTGAAGGCGATCATCGGCCAGTATGACGGGTTGGCCGTGCGCTCCGCCACCAAGGTGACCACGCAAATTCTCGCCGAGGCGACGCAGCTCAAGGTGATCGGGCGCGCCGGTATCGGTGTCGATAATATCGATGTGCCGGCGGCGACGGCGCGCGGCATCGTCGTGATGAACACGCCCTTCGGCAATTCGATCACCACGGCCGAACATGCGATCGCTCTGCTGCTGGCGCTGGCCCGGCAATTGCCGGCGGCCGATCGCTCAACCCAGGCCGGGAAATGGGAGAAATCCCGCTTCATGGGCGTCGAACTGACCGGCAAGGTGCTGGGCGTGATCGGCTGCGGCAATATCGGTTCGATCGTCGCGGACCGGGCGCTCGGGTTGAAGATGAAGGTGGCGGCCTACGACCCGTTCCTGTCCGAGGACCGGGCGGTCGAACTTGGTGTCGAAAAGGTCGAAATTGATGAACTTTTCGCACGCGCGGATTTCATCACCCTGCATACGCCGATGACCGTTGCCACGCACAACATCATCGATCGTGCCGCACTCGACAGCATGAAACCGGGTGTGCGGATCGTCAATTGCGCCCGCGGCGGTCTGATCGTCGAGGCGGATCTGCTCGCGGCACTGGAGTCCGGCAAGGTGGCAGGCGCGGCGCTTGACGTGTTCCCGACCGAGCCGGCGCGCGAAAGCGTATTTTTCGGGCGCGACGATGTCATCTGTACGCCGCATCTGGGGGCGGCCACGCTCGAAGCGCAGGAGAATGTCGCCCTGCAAGTGGCTGAGCAAATGGCCGCTTTCCTATTGACCGGCGCCGTGGTGAATGCCCTCAACATGCCGTCGCTGAGTGCCGAAGAGGCGGTGCGGCTCAAGCCCTATATGAAGCTTGCCGAGCAGTTGGGGTCCTTCGCCGGCCAGATGGTCGAGCAGGGGCTCGCGGCGATCACGATCGAGTATGAGGGCCACGTCACCTCGCTCAACACGCGTCCGCTCTCGGCGATCGTGCTGACGGGTGTGCTGCGGCCGATGACCGAAACGGTCAATATGGTGAATGCCCCGGTACTGTGCCGCGAGCGCGATATCCGTGTCACCGAGGCCAAGCTTGACGGGGATTCGGACTACCAGACTCTGATCCGTGTGACGGTCGAGGGCGCCGGCCGGACCACCGCCATCGCCGGCACGCTGTTCGGTGGTGACAAGCCGCGTCTGGTCGAGATCGAGGGCATCGCGATGGAGGCGGAACTGGGGCCGCATGTTCTGCTCGTGCGCAATCAGGACAAGCCGGGTTTCATCGGCAATCTCGGCCGGACCCTGGGCGATGGCGGAATTAATATCGCGACGTTCCACCTGGGCCGACTCGGTCCCGATCAGGGAGCCGTGGCACTGGTCCACGTCGATCAGCCCTTGAGCGATGTGGTGCTCGATCAGGTCCGGGCGCTTCCTGATGTCGTTCAGGTCAAAGGATTACGGTTTTGATGGAAGTGACCTGCATAACGCTGCTTCCATGGCCGACCGCGCGAGGATAGCGGCAAAAACGTAAACCAATAGCAAACAGTACAATCGCCGTGACGGGCATTATGAAAGCAATAAACCCGAAATATTTCTGAGCAAACGCACCGGCGACGGCCGCGAAGATACTAATGCCCCCTTGAATTATCGGATTCGACAGGAATGATATGCGAGAAATTGGACCCGGTGTCGACGAGGTATCCATCTTGAAGCGCGGCCGATCATACGACATGTTTCATGTCCGATCCTGTAAGTTGGTTTCTTGCCGAACGCACCTCGCAGATCCATGTCGTCCAGGTCAAGGGACTAACGTTTTAGAAGCGAAACAACCGCTTTGGTGGCTTTCTCGTTGCCCCGCTGCCACAAAACGGTTATTCGGTAGCTATGAACGACACTATCCATCCGGCGCTGCTGCCTTCGGGTTTTCGCGATATTCTGCCGCCCGAGGCGCGGATCGAGGCGCAGATCGTAGACCATTTGATGGCGGTGCTGGGCAGCCATGGCTTCGAGCGTGTCAAGCCGCCGCTGGTCGAGTTCGAGACCAGTTTGCTCGACG
>JAXDMU010000505.1:0-5367 GCA_034665905.1 Aliidongia sp.
CGGCCGGGCTGGTGGTCAGCAACCGGGTTTCGCTCACCTTGCCGCGATCGGGCGAATAGCGCACGATATGGCTCGGCCGGGTAAAGCTGCCGACGCCAATCAACACATCACCATCGGCCAGTGGCGCCATCTCAGTGACGGCCGAGACCGGCGGCAGCGGCACGGTGCCCTGCGGGACGCCCTTGTGATCGAAGGCGCGCACCTCTGACGGCCCGCCCTCGACATAGGCGAGATAAAGCCGGTCGGCGGTCAGCGTCAGCGCCTCTCCGATCGGGCCGATCGCGCCCTGCGCTTCGGGGACGATCATTTTGGCATGGGCGAGAGTGTAATCGTGCGCGGCCAGCTTCAGCAGTTTGCCGCGCGGTGCCGCGGCGCGCGAAACGAGATAAAGCGCCCCATCGGGACCCAGCACCGCATCGGTGATCTGGTCTTCGAACCGCGTCACCTGCTGCGCCTGACCGTGCGGTGTCAGCACGAAATGCGCAACCTCGCCGCCGTCGCCATTGAGAACCGAGGCCAGCAACAAACCCGGCGTATAGCGGTTGTCGAGCTTGATTTCGGCGACTTTCGGGAAATCCTTGCCCAGGACATAGGTATCGGTTTCGGCCGGCGTGCCCAGGTGATGGTAGTAAAGCTGCTGATAGAAATGTCGCTCGGCCTCCGGACGCTCATCACCGGGATAGCGCGTGTACCAGAAGCCCTTGCCGTCGGCTTGCCAGGCGAGGCTGCCGCCGGCCGTCGGAAATTGCGCGCGCGGCACGATTTCGCCGGTTTCGTGGCCGGATTTTGTGTTGAAGATATGAATGGTGCCGTCTTCGCTGCCATTCTTCGACAGGGATGCGGCGATCAGCGTGCCATCGGGCGATGGCTCATACCAGTCGAAAGTAGTGGCGCCGCTCGGATCAAGCTGATTCGGGTCGAGCACGATTCGTGCCCGATCCGGATCGACCCGCCGGTCGAGCGCGACCAGCACTGGCTGCTGCTGCTGAGGATCGTGATGCACCGCAAACAGCGTGGCCCCGCGCGAGCGCAGTCCGAACCAACGGCCCGACGCACCGGAGATCAGCCCGGCGACCCGCTCATGCAGGGCCGTGCGATAGGGCAACGCCGACAGGTACGCCGCGGTGCGCGTGTTTTCGTCGGCCGTCCAGGTTTTGACCCGCGCGCTGTCCGGCGTCTCGAGCCAGCGATAGGGATCGGTTACCGTGGTGCCGAAGAATGCCTCGCTCACCATGTCAGCGGGCGCCTGGGCTTGCGGCGAGGGCCGTGTCGGGGCACAGCCGGCGGACAACAGCACAATGCCGAGCAGGGCTTTCGCCAGCGGATAAGTGGACATGTCGATACTCGCCTGAAAGCGCTGAAAGTATTAACGATCTCGTGACAGAAGCGATGCCGCTCCGCCGCCATTCCCACCTGATGCTATCGAGCCGCCGCGGCGACCCGATAGCATCGTCGGCCTCATTCCGTCGCGGCGCGCACGAAGCTGATGAGGCTGCGCAGCATGCGTGTCGATCGAACCTGCTGAATTGCGCCGGCAAGTTCCAGCCGAAGCCGTTTGTCTCCCGTCCGGTCGTGGGGCAAATCGGCGGCCGGCTGATTGGTATCCAAGGCGAATTTGTCGAAGCCGTCGAAAAAATAGCCGATATCAATCCCGAAATATTCGGCCATCATCCATAATTTATCGGGCGACACGCGGCTGAAACCGCGCTCGTATTTGGCAACTTGCTG
The DNA here is from genome assembly GCA_034665905.1 of Aliidongia sp. Lineage (GTDB taxonomy): Bacteria > Pseudomonadota > Alphaproteobacteria > ATCC43930 > CGMCC-115725 > JAXDMU01. Next base: position 1,729 of record JAXDMU010000505.1, read on the forward strand.
AAAGGTCATATCGAGAATTTCACCCAATTGAGTTTGGGTCTTGCCGTTGGTGAGGCGCAGCAGCTTGATCCGGCGCGCCACATGGAGATTGACGGCGCGGCTGACTGGATCTTGCCCGCGACGCGGCGCCGGACGAGCGGTCTTGCCGACTAAGACGGTCGGTTTCGCAGTGCCGATGCGGCGAACGTTGGTCGGAAAAACGACCGTCGGACGGCCGGTTCTCGGGGGTGATTGAACCTTCATGTCATGTCCTTCTGGTTTGGGACAGCGCGGCGCCGATCCTGAGCGATTTTTGGCAGGTCCGGTCGCGCGTGAGGGGCGCGGATGTTGTGGCGGGCGAAATTGTCGGCTCGGCGAAATCCCGCCGGTGAGCGCAGCGAGCGGCGTCGAGCGGCGCTCGATTCGGCGAGGTTTCCCATTCACTGGCCGCCGCATTACCGTAAAATGTACGAACAAGCTGGTCGGACGCGCGAAAAAGCGTTAGCTGCTTTTGACAATTGACATCGCTGTGCGGAGCACTCGTCGCCGGATAAACGCGATCATCATCAACGAACCGGTGTATTTGTTCGGATGACACGCACGTGGCGAAATTTTCGTTTTTTGTTTTAGAGATGCCGGCCATTTTGTCAGCCTTTTGACCCGTCGATCGTCCAGGACATTCAAAAGGGATCGGATCGTTAGAAAATTGTCGATAATAAGGGCCCAATGTCATGCACTTTGATGTCAGGAGTCAAGGTTGTAATGAACCTATCCCGATGCACATCGGGTGGGCCGAAATCTCCTGAAATTTATGCGGCGACGCGTCTGAGTTTGTATTAACTCAATTTTATTCGCCATTTTTGTTCAATATCGTTCGGACAAAGCCTTCAATTTCAACCAAGACGCGGTAGAATTTGTGTCGTACCTGTCCGTTATTCCGAAACAGGATCGGACGCCCCTCGTCTTGTTCGGGCCGATTGGCGTTTTGGCGATTTACCTGATCCCTCGGATCGTCTGAGCGCATCGTCAATGTCCGCCGGGGTTCGGGTGACCGCACCCGGTCGGGCGTGACGCCTCAATTGCCGTGATAGCGTGCCCAGATCGCGTTCAGAGCGTGCCCGATGGTCATCGGATCGAACGGCTTGCCCAAGACGTCGATAGCCCCCAGGGTCATCAGTTCGGCGATTTCGGAGCGATGCGCCTTGGCCGTGAAGAACACGACCGGGATATCGGCCAGCGCCTCGATCGTGCGCAAGGCCAGCAAGGTTTCGGGGCCGTCCATACCCGGCATCATGACGTCGAGCAGAACCAGATCCGGGGCAAAGCCCTCGCCTTTGATCAGTGCCTCTTCGCCGGATTCGCAAACCTCGACCAGAAACCCGGCGACCAACTCCAGCGCCATGCGAGCGATCTCGCGGATATCTGGTTCGTCATCAATGTAGAGGATGCGCGAAAGCGGTGGAACCGGCCGGTTTGTCATGTCTGGCACCGGGCGGTGAGCGTGCTGGGATTCATCAGAGAAGCCATGAGGCATATTGGTAACTCAGACGGATGCAAATAAAAAGCACCCTTCGGCCGATGCCGGATATGATGGCACGTCGCACATATTACCGGTAATCCACATCTAAGGCCGAACCCTAACGTGAATGCGAGCATGATCACCGAGACGCTGACCGACCGGGCTTTGGTTCTCCTGGTCGAGGACGACCCCACCCTGTGGCGGCTATACATGGCCTATATCGAACGGGCCGGGATCGAGGCGGTCCATGCCGGATCGGTCGCCCAGGCGCGTGCCGTGCTCGCGGACCATGTGCCGGCCGTCGTCCTGCTCGACCTTATCTTACCGGACGGTCACGGCTACGAGGTACTGCAGCAACTGCGCGCCAATGGCTGCGACGCGCCGGTCATCGTCATTACTTCGGCCGGCTCGATCAGCATGGCGGTCGAGTCGATGCGCGCGGGCGCCTATGATTTCCTGGTCAAGCCGTTCAGCCCCGAGCGGCTTCAGGTGACGCTGACCAACGCGCTTGAACTGCGGCGGCTGAAGCGGGTCGAACGCGGCTTGACCCAGGAATCTTCCGATCGATTCGAGAATTTTCTGGGCGCGGCTCCGGCCATGTTGGCGGTCTATCGCACGATTCGCGACGCCGCCCCCAGCCGTGCGCCGATCTTCGTGACCGGCGAAAGCGGCACCGGCAAAGAATTGGCGGCGGAGGCGATCCATCGGCGCAGCCCGCGCAACGGGCGTCCGTTCGTCGCAATGAACTGTTCGGCCATTCCGCGCGATCTGGTGGAGAGCGAGTTGTTCGGCCATGTTCGCGGCGCCTTTACCGGCGCCTTGCAGACCCGTGAGGGCATCGCCGCGCGCGCCGATGGCGGCACCATGTTTCTCGACGAGATCGGCGAGATGGAATTGCCCTTGCAAGCCAAACTGCTGCGCTTCATTCAGACCGGCAGCTTTTCCCCGGTCGGCGGCGACCAGACGCGCACGGTCGATGTCCGCTTTGTCTGCGCCACCAATCGTGACCCGCTTCAGGAAATTCACAATGGTCGGTTCCGCGAGGATCTCTATTACCGGCTGAATGTCGTGCCGATCCATCTGCCGGCGTTGCGTGATCGCGGCCACGACATCATCATGATCGCCCGGCACTTCCTCGAACTCTTCGCCGCGGAGGAGGGCAAGCAGTTCGACGGTTTCGACCCGGCGACCGAACGGCTGCTGCTGGCCTGTCCGTGGCCCGGCAATGTCCGGCAATTGATGAATGTCGTGCGCAACGTGGTGGTCTTGAGCCAGGGCGGTGTCGTCGTGCCGGAAATGCTGCCGAGCGCGGTTTATGAAGGCGTGCCGCCTCCGGCGCTTGCGGCGCTTGCGGTGCTGGCGCAGCCGGCGTCGGCGGGCGAGGGGGGCGACAAGCCGATCGTGCCGATGTGGATGATCGAGCGCGACGCGATCGAGCGGGCGATCGAGGCGTGCGGCGGCAATATCGGGCGCGCCGCCGCACTTTTGGAAATCGACGCCTCGACCATCTATCGGCGCAAGCGTGAATGGGCGCGACTGGCGGCTAAGCGCCAGTGATCCGGTCGATCTCGGCCAGTTCCTCGGGACCGAGCACCCATTCGGCCGCTTTGACGTTCTGTTCGACCTGGTCCGGCGTGGTCGCCCCGGCGATCACACTGGAGACTTGACGCCGACCGGCGAGCCAGCTGAAGGCGAGTTCCAGCATCGATCGGTCGTGCCTTTCGCAGAAATCGGCGAGTTTTTCGACTTTCGCCCAGTTCGCGTCGGTCATGTAGCGATCGGCCAGCCGTTTGACCAGAGTGAGCCTGGCGCCGTCGGGCAGCGACTCGTTGCGCCGGTACTTGCCTGTGAGCAGCCCGCTGGCCAGCGGGAAATAGGGCAAGATACCCAGCCCATACGCTTCGGCCGCCGGCTGAAGCTCCTGTTCCAGATCGCGCACCAGCAGGCTGTATTCGTCCTGGCACGACACGAAGCCGTTCATCCCGGCGGCCCGAGCCGTCCATTGCGCCTCGACGACCTGCCACGCCTTGAAATTCGAGCGGCCGATATAGCCGCCGCGGGCGTCCGGTTAAGCTGCTTTATCGTCATTGCGGGACTTATTCCAGTCACCTGAGTCGAAAAGTAGAATCTCTCCCCATATG
>JAXDMU010000506.1:0-7940 GCA_034665905.1 Aliidongia sp.
CGATCTGCTGATCGAGCGCGGCCTGGTCGATCCCAAGACGCTGGACCGTGCCCGTCGCGTTTCGGCGGAAAGCGGCCAGCGGCTCGATTCCGTCCTCATTCAACTGGGCCTGATCAGCGAGCGCGGCCTCGCCGAATCCTATGCGGCACTCCTCGGCCATCGCGTCGCCGGCACGGATCGCTATCCTGAAGAACCGGTGCTGCCGGAGCGGCTGAAACCGAAATTCCTGCGCAAGGCACGGGTCGTGCCAATTCGTTTCGATGGCGTCACGGTCAGCGTGGCAGTTGCCGATCCGCTCGACCGCTTCACGCTCCAGGCGATTGCCGCGGCGACCGGCCGCGATGTCGCGATCGAAATCGGCGTGCCGATCGAACTCGATGCTGCCCTCGACCGGCTCTATCCCGAATCCGGCGCCGGCAACGGCGATGTCGTCGATGACGTCACGGGCGAGACCGGTGAACCGCTCGAGGAAGATGCCGAGCGGTTGAAGGATCTGGCGAGCGAGGCGCCGGTCATCCGGCTGGTCAACCAGATCATCGCCCGCGCGGTCGAAACCCAGGCATCCGACATTCATATCGAACCGTTCGAGGACCGGCTGCGCGTGCGCTATCGCTATGACGGCGTCCTGCACGAAGCCGAATCGCCGCCCGGACGGTTGCAGGCGGCGATCACGTCGCGCATCAAGATCATGTCGCGGCTCGACATCGCCGAACGGCGTTTGCCCCAGGATGGGCGCCTCAAGCTCGCCGTGCGCGGCCAGGAGGTCGATTTCCGCGTCTCGACCGTGCCGTCGCTCTATGGCGAGACAGTGGTGCTGCGCGTGCTCGACCGTACCGCAGTCGAGTTCGATTTCGCCAAGCTCGGCATGCCGCCCGGCGCCACCCAGCGGCTGCTGCATTCGCTCGAATTGCCCAACGGCATCGTGCTCGTCACCGGCCCGACCGGCAGCGGCAAGACCACGACGCTTTATACTGGCCTGCTGAATCTCAATTCGATCGTGCGCAAGATCGTCACGGTCGAAGACCCGATCGAATATCAGCTGACCGGCATCAACCAGATTCAGGTCAAGCCGCAGATCGGCCTCACCTTCGCCCATCTGCTGCGCTCGATCCTGCGCCAGGACCCCGACGTCATCATGGTTGGCGAAATCCGCGATCTGGAAACCGCGCAGATTGCGGTGCAGGCCGCGCTGACCGGCCATCTGGTGCTGTCGACCCTCCACACCAACTCGGCCGCGGCGACGATCACCCGGCTGCGCGACATGGGGCTTGAGGATTACCTGATCACCGCGGTGTTGCGCGGTGTGCTGGCACAGCGGCTGGTGCGCCGCCTCTGTCCGCAGTGCAAGCGACCGGCCGAGGCGCCGGCCGAGATGATCGAGCGCTTCGGCCTCGACGGGCGCGGTGCCGCCACGCCGATCCGACTGTGGCATCCGGTCGGTTGTCCGCATTGCCGCCAAACCGGCTATCGCGGGCGCATGGCGATCGCCGAATTCCTGGTGCCGGATGATGAAGTCGAGCGGCTGATCTTCTCGCGCGCCGACCATAACGCGATCGAGCGCGCGGCGGTGGCCGGCGGCATGATTACGATGTTCGATGCCGGGCTGGACGCGGCGCTGGCCGGCGAGACGACGGTCGAGGAAGTCGTGCGCAGCATCCGGTCGGAGGCCTAAGTAAATGCCGTCCTTCCGCTATGTCGCGATCGACGGTTCGGGACAGACCCAGCGCGGGGTGATGGAGGCCGCCGATCAGGCCGCCGTCATCGAAAAGCTCCAGCGCCAGGGGCATGTTCCGATGAGTGCCGAGCCCGCGGGCAAGCGCGGCTTTCTCGATGAGCTGTTCTCGATCGAGCTGGGCGGCAAGCGCGGCCTGAGCCGTCAGGACGTCGCCAATGTGACGCGCGAGCTGTCGATCATGCTGGGCGCTGGTCAGGATCTGGACCGCGCCCTGCGCTTCCTGGTCGAGACTGCGGCCAGTCCGCGGATCCGCAAGATCATGGGCGAGGTGCGCGACAAGGTGCGCGGCGGCACCTCGCTCGCGACCGCGCTGGCGCAGCAGCCGCAGAGCTTCAACCGGCTTTATATTGGCTTGGTGCGGGCCGGCGAAGCCGGCGGCACGCTGGGCGAGACGCTCGAACGGCTGGCCGTGCTGCTGGAGCGCGAGCGCAGCATGTCGGCGACGATCCAATCCGCCATGATCTATCCGGCCCTGCTGCTGGTCGCTTCGATCGGCTCGATCGCGCTGCTTCTCATCTATGTCCTGCCGCAATTCGTGCCGTTGTTCGAAGAAAACGGCGCACAATTGCCGGTTTCGACACGGATCGTCATGGCGGCCGGCGATTTCACGACGAATTACGGGCTTTGGGTCGTGGGTGGTTTGGTTCTGGTGGTGGTCGCACTCAGGCAATGGCTGCAAAGCCCGGCCCGCCGCCTGCCTTTCGACCGGCTGCTGCTGCGTCTGCCGGTGATCGGCAAGCTGGCACGCGAGACGCTGGCGGCACGCTTCACCCGCACGCTCGGTACCTTGCTCAAGAACGGCGTGTCGCTGATCGCGGCGCTGACCATCGTCAAGGAAGCGATCGGCAATCTGGCCGCGGTGCGCGCGGTCGAGGATGCGACGACCAGCGCCAAGGGCGGCGCCGGGCTGTCGCGCCCGCTCGACCAGTCGGGAATCTTTCCGCCCCGCACCATCCATCTGTTGCGGCTCGGCGAGGAAACCGCGCAGCTCGGCCCGATGGCGTTGCGCGCTGCCGAAATTCACGAAGAACAGGCACGCCTGTCGGTGCAGCGCCTGGTGGCGTTGCTCGTACCGATCATCACGGTGGCGATGGGGATCGCGGTCGCCTTCATCGTTGGCTCGCTGATGCTCGCGATGTTGAGCCTCAATGACCTGGCCGGCTGAGATCGGATCGGGTGACCGGCGCGCCGGTTTCACCCTGATCGAGATGATCGTCGTGCTGGCGGTGCTCGGCCTGATGCTTGGCCTTGTGCTGTCGCGCGGGCCGATGCGCAGCCGAACCTTGAGCACGCGCGCCGCCGTGGGGGCGCTGGCCGGCGGTTTGCGCGAGGCGCGGGCACGAGCGATCTCGACCAACCATCCGGTCGAATTCGCCCTCGATATCGAACACAAGACCTTTCAGATCGGCGGCGCGGCGCCGACGCGCTTGCCGGCGGAATATGGCCTCACTTTGATGACCACGGGCAACGAACGCCGCAGCGAGACCCAGGGCGCCATCCGCTTTGAGCCCGATGGCAGCTCGACCGGCGGCCGGATCGAACTCGCCGCCGGAACTCGCCATGTCAAGATCGGCGTCGATTGGCTGAGCGGCCGAGTGAGTGTGACCGATGCGCCGTGACCGCGGATTCACCCTGCTCGAAGTGGTGATTGCCTTCGCCATCGCGGCGCTGGCGCTGGGCGTGATGTTCAAGGCGGCGATTGGCGGCATGAGTGCGGTCGGCACGGCCGGCCGCTACGAGGAAGCGATCAGCCGGGCCAAATCGCATCTGGCCGCCGTTGGCCGCGACGGACCGCTGAGCGCGGGCGAAACCCAGGGCGATGACGGTTCCGCCTATCGCTGGCGCATTCGCGTTGTCCAGGTGGCTGCGATCACCCAGAACATCAATCCGCTCACCCCCTTCGCTCAGGCATCGTTTCGCAAGCCGACGCTCTATTCGGTCGAAGTCGGAATTTCCTGGAGCGAAAGCGGGCGGAGTCGTGAAGTCTTACTGCAAACCCAACGCATCGGGGCCCCGGCCGGTGAAACCGATGGCTAGAAACCGCCTCTCTTCCACCGCCGGCTTTACCTTGCTCGAAATCCTGGTCGTGCTGGTCGTGTTCGGCATGCTGCTGACCGGCCTGTCCAAGGGCATCCAGTTGGGAGTCAAGGCGGTGGACCGCCAGGGTGTTGCACTGGGTGAGCGGGCCGAGTTGGACGCCGTCGATCGGACCGTGCGCGAACTCATTACCCACACGGAACCGGGCAACGGGCGCAGCCCGGTTCATATCGAAGGCAAGGAAGATCATTTTCGCTTTCAAAGCCGCCTGCCGGTGGCCGTGGCGCTAGTGACGCGCGAGGCCGACATGACGCTGATGGTCGATGACCAGCAGCGATTGATTCTGCGCTGGCGTCCGTCGCTGCACGAATTGCCGTTCGAGGAACCGCCCGAACCGACCGATACCGTCCTGCTGGAAAAGGTCGACAAGCTTGAATTCGCCTATTGGGCACCGGATGATGGCAGCGGGCATCCGCCCGGCTGGCGCGATGAATGGCTGGCGCCGTACCTACCAACCATCATTCGGCTGCGCGTGACGTTTCCCAAGGGGGACCAACGCCACTGGCCGGCGATTTTGATTGCGCCACTTGTCGAGCAGCCGGGCGGATGACGCGAGTGCTCTTTCGCCGGGGCCTCAACCTCGCTACAACATGCGCACTCCTGCGTTACAAGGATATATTCCGCCTGTGATCCTCATTCGTGAATTCCTCTCCTGGTGGGCGCGGCAGCTGGCGGAACTTCTGCCCGAGCGCCTGCGCCGGCCGGACACCGTCAGGGCCGACGCGCTGCTCGTCGTTCCGGACGGGCCGCTCGACCGCGATCCTCCTGCGGTCGAATTGCTGATGCGCAAGCGCGGTCAGATCAGCCGGCTCGGCCGGTTCGTCCTCGACGCGTCCGGCGTCAAATCGGCGCATGGCGCCGCGGCGACGGCCGGAGGACCCTTGCCGGTTCGGCTGCGCCTGCCACCCGGATTGTTGCTGGAAAAGCATCTGGCCTTGCCGCTGGCGGCCGAGCGGGAACTCGTCCGCGTGATCGGCTACGAAATGGATCGCGAGACGCCGTTCGCAGCCGACGAGGTTTATTGGGACAGCACCGTCGAACAGCGCGACCGGGTCAATGGCCGGCTGAGGCTGCGATTGTCGCTGGTGCCCAAGGCGCCACTGCTGGCGCTTGTCACCGGACTGCAACAGGCGGGACTTGCGCCCACGGCGCTCGATGCCGGCCTGCCGCACGGCGAATTCCGTCCGATCGCGCTGGCCGGCAGCGCCAGACGGCGCGGCCTGGTTCTCACTCGCGCGGTCCCGGCCGCCGCCATTATCTGCGTCGTCCTGGCGCTGATCGCCGTGAGCGTGCCTTTCGTGCGGCAGGCGATCGACTTCAGCCGGGTCAACAGCAAGATCGCAGAATTGCAACCAACCGTCGATGAGGCCGATGGCTTGCGCCGACGGATTGAAGGCAACACTGCGGGCGGCGATGTGCTGGTCGAGCAGCGCGCAAAGCTGGGCGACGTGCTGAAGCTCCTGGCTGCGATGACCCAGGTGCTGCCCGACGACACCCATCTAACCGATTTCACCCTGCGCCAGCGCAAGATGACACTGAACGGGCAATCGGCCGGTGCGGCCAAGCTGATCGGCGCGCTCAGCCAGGAGCCGAGTATCCAGAACCCGACCTTCGCGGCACCGGTCACGCGCAACGAAGGCGCCAAGATGGACATCTTCACGATCACCGCGGAGGCCCGGCCATGAGCTTCGCGACCAACCTGCCGACCGGTCGGCGCGGCCACGCGCTCGCCCTCGCCTTGCTCGCGGTGCTGTTGCTGATCTTGTGGCAGGGGCTGATCGCCCCGCTCGCCGGTCTTTATGGCGACCGCGCGGAGGAACTCGCGTTCCTCAAGGTGCGCGCCGCCAAGATGGCCAATCTGGCCGAACAGGTGCCGGCCTTGAAGAAACGCGCCGACATCGCGGCCCATGCCGGCCCCGCCCCCGCCATGGTGCTCGAAGGATCGAGCGACGCGGTGGCCGCGGCGACCCTCCAGAACCGGGTCCAGGACATGGCCGCCGCCGCCGGCACGGCACTGGTCAGCGTCGATTACCTGCCGGTCGAGACGGTTGGCGGCACTTACCATCGCATCGGCCTCAAGATCTCCCTCAACGCCCAATGGCCGGCATTGGTCGCCCTGCTGAAATCGGTCGAGCAAGCCAGCCCCCCGATGCTGATCGACGATGTGCAGATTCACGGCTCGCCTCTGCCGGTCCTGAACCGGACCCGGGGTTTGGAAGCGAATTTCACGATCTATGCGCTTCGTGCCGGCAGCGCGGGAGACCGCAAGCCATGAGCCGTCAATTTCTGCTGACCTTGCTGGGCGTACTCGGCCTGTTGCTGATCGCGATGATCGGTTACGAAATCGTCGCCCCCGATTCCGCGACCGCCGTCGCCATCGCTCCCGCCGTGGTGGCCGCATCGCCGCCGGGACGCGCCGTCAACATCGCCAAGCCGGGCGAATGGGCGGCCATCAGCCTCGCCCGCCCGCTCTTCAGCCTGACCCGGCAACCGGACGCGGAAAAGGCCAAGGACGTTGGGACAAGCCCGGACCAGCCGACGAACGATCTGCCACGGCTGTCGGGCATTCAACTGGTCGGCACCAGCAAACATGCGATATTTCAGCCGACCGGCGATGTGCCGCCGCTGGTCGTGGCCGAGGGCGAAACCCTCAAGGATTCGACCTGGAAGGTCGAAACCATCGGCCTGACCTCGGTCACCTTGTCCGGGCCGGGCGGTCAGACGACGGTCGAGCCCAAATTCGACGAGAACGCCGTGGCGCCCACGCCGCAATTGCCGCCGCCACGGCCGCGCCCGCCGCAACGCGGCGTCGTGCCGCCGGCCCCCCCGGGACTTCGTCCCAATCCTGGCACAAATACGGTGTTGCCTCAGCCCCCGATTCCGGGACAACCGGCGACATCGCTTCGCCCCGCCATCGTTCCGCGCACGATGCCGACGCAAAACGGCCCGCAACCGCCGCCTGGAGCCCGATAATGGTTTTTCGCAACAAATTCCTCCTCGCCGTTTCGGCCCTCGCCCTGGCCGCGTGCCAGCAGCATCCGGGCGCCACGCTGGCGTCGCTGCCGCAAGCCGGCGATCCCAATGCCGGCGTCGCCACTCCGCGGGTCAGTGGCGCCGTCGGCGCCGATGCACGCACCCAGCCCGAGCCGGAAATCTCGCTCGGCACCGGCGGGACCGGCAAGGCGGCGACGCTGCCACCCGGCAAGGAAGTGGCCGATGTTCAGCTGAACTTCGCCGATACCGACATTCGCGAGATTGTGCGTCAGGTGCTGGGCAATATCCTTCAGGTCAATTACTCGATCGACCCGGCGGTCCACGGCACGGCGACGATCGAGACGGTGAAGCCGCTGAAGCGCGACGAGCTGTTGCCGACGCTGGAATTGCTGTTGAACCAGAACGGCGCCAGCCTGGTGCAAAGCGGCTCGCTCTACCGCGTATTGCCCAGTGCCACCGCGGTCGCCACCCCGGCGCTTGCCAACGAGCACACGACCGGCAGCGAGATCGTGACGCTGCATTACGCCTCGGCCAAGGATCTCGCCAAGGTGCTGGAACCCTTCGTCGCCGAGGGCGCCAAGATTACGCCCGACCCCAACCGCAACATGCTGCTGATCAGCGGCGAGCCGGCCGCGCGCCGCACGCTGATCAGTCTGATCTCCGGCTTCGACACCGATCTGCTGGCCGGCCAATCCTTCGCGCTCTTTCCTGTGACCAACGGCCAGCCGGCCAAGATCGCCACCGATCTGCAAAAGGCATTGCTGACCGAGGGTGACAGCGCGCTGGCCGGCGTGGTCCGGGTCATTCCGATGGACCGTGCCAATGCCGTGCTCGTCGTGTCGTCGCAAAAACGCTACATCGACGCGGCCCAGCGCCTGTTCCGCCTGATGGAACGCGCGCGCAAGGATACCGAGCGGACCTGGCACGTCTATTACATCCAGAACGGCCAGGCGAACGACGTCGCCAACATCCTGCAACGCGCCTTCACACCGGACAGCGTCACGGCGAAAGCCGACAGCAGCAGCGGCGGCGGTTCGACCGCCCCTGGGCTGGGTCAGAGCCAGATCGGCGGCGGCAGTAGCGGCGGGTTCGGTGGGGGTTCAAGCGGAATCGG
>JAXDMU010000507.1:0-3775 GCA_034665905.1 Aliidongia sp.
CTGAAGACGCTGAAGAGCCGCGACAAGAACTGCCGCGTTGTGCGCCGCCGGGGCCGTGTCTATGTCATCAACAAGGCCAATCCGCGCTTCAAGGCCCGCCAGGGCTGAGGTCGCTCGGGCGGCACTCAATGCCGCCGGATTTCCTGTCGAATTCATAGGCATTTCGTCCGCTCGTCCGCCCAACCCGGCGGACTCCACCTTGGCCCGAGGTGAGCAGCCATGAAGATGCCGACTCCCGATGCGGCGATTCTCCAGCGCCGGCGCCAGATCGCCGAGGCGCTTCGGCGGATTCTGCCGACTGAGGCGGTGATCGACGACGAGGAAGAGCGGCGGGTCTATGAAAGCGACGGGCTGACCGCCTATCGCGAGCTGCCGTTGCTCGTCGCCTTGCCGGGCACGACGGCGGAGGTTTCCGCCGTGCTGGCCTATTGCCATGCCGAGGGCGTCAAGATCGTGCCGCGCGGCGCCGGCACGTCGCTGTCGGGCGGTGCCCTGCCGCTGGCCGATGGCGTGACACTTGGCCTTGCGCGGCTCAACCGCGTGCTTGATATCGATTATGCTGATCGCTGCGCCGTTGTGCAGCCTGGTGTGACCAACCTCGCCATCACGCGGGCGGTCGAGGGGCGGGGCTTTTATTACGCGCCCGATCCGTCGAGCCAGATCGCCTGCACGATCGGCGGCAATGTCGCGGAGAATTCCGGCGGCGTGCATTGCCTGAAATACGGCCTCACCACCAACAATGTGCTCGGCATCGAGATGGTGCTGATGGATGGCTCGATCCTGCGCCTGGGCGGCCGGCATCTCGATGCCGGGGGCTATGATCTGCTGGGCGTCATGATCGGCTCCGAAGGGTTGCTGGGCGTGGTGACCGAGGTCACGGTGCGCATTCTGCGGCGGCCGCAGGGCTTGCGGGCGCTCATGATCGGCTTTCCCTCGAACGAGCAGGGCGGCGCTTGCGTCGCCGACATCATCGGCACCGGGATCATTCCGGCCGGCATGGAAATGATGGACCGGCCGGCGATCCACGCCGCCGAAGCCTTCGTCAAGGCCGGCTATCCGCTTGATGTCGAGGCGCTGCTGCTGGTCGAGCTGGACGGGCCGGCGGTCGAGGTCGATGAGTTGATCGCCCGCGTTCAGGCGATTGCCGAGCGCTGTGGCGCCGTGTCATGCCGGATCAGCAACAGCGAGGAAGAGCGCTTGGCTTTCTGGGCCGGGCGCAAGGCGGCGTTTCCCGCGGTCGGCCGGATCTCGCCGGATTACTACTGCATGGACGGCACGATTCCGCGCAGTCAGTTGGCGCTGGTGCTGCACCGGATGGAAGAAATGTCGGCGCGCTATGGCTTGCGCGTCGCCAATGTGTTCCATGCCGGCGATGGCAATCTGCATCCGCTGATTCTCTATGATGCGAACCAGCCGGGCGAGTTGGACAAGGCCGAGGCGTTCGGCTCCGAAATCCTGCGGCTGTGCGTCGAGGTCGGCGGCGTGTTGACCGGCGAGCATGGGGTCGGGGTCGAAAAGCGCGATTTGATGACGGTGATGTTCACCGAGACCGATCTCGATCATCAGATGCGGCTGAAATGCGCCTTCGATCCGGAGCAATTGCTCAATCCCGGCAAGGTGTTTCCGCAGCTTCGACGCTGTGCCGAACTGGGCCGCGTGCATATCCACCACGGGGAGCACCGCTTCCCCGATCTGCCGCGGTTCTGACGCACGATGAACACCCTGCGGCCAACCAGTCTCGATGCCTTGCGCGACGCCGTGTCCTGGGCGCTCGCCGACAAGGTGCCGCTGGAGCTGATCGGCAGTGGCACCAAGCGGGCGATCGGCCGACCGGTCGAGGCTGAAACCATGCTCGATCTGAGCGGGCTTGCCGGCATCGGACTTTATGAGCCGGCCGAACTGGTGATGAGTGCCGGGGCCGGCACGTCTTTAGCCGAGATCGAGGCGGTGCTGGCCGCGTCCGGACAGCGCTTCGGCTTCGAGCCGCCGGATTACGCGCTGCTCTTGGGCGGCGAGCCGGGGCGGCAGACGCTGGGCGGCATCGTCGCGGCCAATCTGGCCGGATCGCGGCGCCTCAGCGCCGGGGCGGCGCGTGACCATGTGCTGGGGTTCAATGCGGTAAGCGGCCGGGGCGAGGCGTTCAAATCCGGTGGCCGGGTCGTGAAGAACGTCACCGGCTATGATCTGTCCAAGCTGATCTGCGGCTCTTGGGGTACGCTCGCCGCCCTGGCCGAAATCACGCTCAAGGTGCTGCCGCGCCCGGAGGCCGAGACGACCCTGCTGTTGCACGGGCTTGAGGCACCGCAAGCGGTCGCGGCGATGAGCCGGGCGCTCGGCAGCCCGCAGGAGGTCAGTGCCGCCGCTTGGCTGCCGGCTGGTCTGGCTGGCGGGATCGGGCAGGGCGGTTCGGTGACGGCGTTGCGTGTGGAAGGACTGGCCGGCTCGGTGCGCTTCCGCGCCGACGCGTTGCTTCAGCTTTTCGAGAGGGTTGACGAAACCCGCATTGAGGCCGAGGCATCCGCGGCGCTCTGGCGCACCATCGGCAATGCCGAACCGCTGGCGGCCGAACCAGCCTCGCACCTGATCTGGAAGATTTCCGTGCCGCCGAGCGCCGGGCCGTCCGTGCTCGCGGCCTGTGGCGATGCCAATGGGTTTCTCGATTGGGGCGGCGGTCTGGTGTGGTGCGCGACCGGGGTGGATAACGCCCTGACGCTGCGCCAGACGGTCGCGCGGCTGGGCGGTCACGCCACGCTGATTCGGGCGCCGGCTGCGATCAGAGTTGCCAGCGAGGTTTTCGAACCCCTGACCGGGGCGCTCGGCGCGTTGACGCGGCGGGTCAAGCAGGGCTTCGATCCGGAAGCGCTGCTCAATCCCGGCCGGCTTTACGCCGGAGTCTGAGGCGCCATGCAAACTCATTTCTCGCTCGCCCAGCTCGCCGATCCCGACACGGCCGAATCCGAGAAGATTCTGCGTGCCTGCGTCCATTGCGGCTTTTGCACCGCGACCTGTCCGACCTATGTCCTGCTCGGCGACGAACTCGATTCACCGCGCGGGCGGATCTACCTGATCAAGGACATGCTGGAGCATGACCGCCCGGCCGGTGCCCAGGTGGTGAAGCATATCGACCGGTGCCTTAGCTGCCTCAGTTGCATGACGACGTGCCCGTCAGGCGTCCATTACATGCATCTGGTCGATCATGCGCGCGCGCATATCGAGGAAACCTATGTCCGGCCCTGGCCCGACCGGCTGCTGCGCCGCGTGCTGCAAATGGTGCTGCCGCGCCCGGCGCTGTTCCGTCTCAGCCTGGTGGCGGCGTCGCTGGTGCGGCCGTGGCTGCGGTTGCCGGGACCGCTCGGCGCGATGCTGCGGCTGGCCCCGTCGCGCGTGCCGGCACCGTCGCCGGTCGATCGGCCGCAGATTTTTGCAGCCCAGGGCAAGCGACGGCGGCGGGTCGCCTTGCTGAATGGCTGTGCCCAGCCGGTGGTGGCGCCGCAGATCAACGAGGCGACGGTTCGCCTGCTGACCCGCCATGGCTGCGAGATCGTCGTGGCGCGCGGTGCCGGCTGCTGCGGCGCGCTGGTGCATCATATGGGGCGCACCGAGAGCGCGCTGGCCCAGGCGCGCGCCAATATCGATGCGTGGTCGCGCGAACTCGATGCCGGGCTTGATGCCATCGTCATCAACACCTCGGGCTGCGGTACGACCGTCAAGGATTACGGTTTCATGCTGCGCGAGGACCCGGCCTATGCCGCCAAGGCAGCCCGGATCGCGGCCC
>JAXDMU010000508.1:0-5006 GCA_034665905.1 Aliidongia sp.
CACCGCCCAGCGCGTCGATCGCGCGCTTGTAGAGGATCGGAATATAGACATTGGCGAGCTTGGCCGCGATCAGGCACAGCACCGCCAGCACGACACGGGTGCGCAGACCCCACTCGCCGGGTGGCCACAGATAGGGCAGCAGGCTGCGCAGGGTGGCGAAGCCGCCGCGTCGGGCCGGCGCCGGGGTGGGTGTGTCCAACAGGTTTCCTTTCGCGGCAGCGCGGTCAGGGTTTCGGCGACCGGGACGGCGGTGCGTCGGGCGGCGGCGGGTTCATCCCGGGATTGCCGCCGAGCGGGTTGCCGTAGAGATCGCGCGGCACCACTATCGGCTCGTTGGCCGATGGCTCCTTGGCGCCTTTCTGCAACAGCTTGAGCTGCGTTTCCGGGCTTTGCGCGGACTCGCCCGGTGCCGGACGCGGCTGAAGCGCCCGGCCGCCGACGATGGCGCGCTGCTCGTGGCCGCCTGACGGTAGCGGATCGGACGAAGCCGGCGAATTCTGAGCCAGCGCCGAGGTTACGGCGCACAGGCAAAACACGAACAGGATTGTTTTAGTCATGGCCATCCTCCCGAGCGGGTAAGCTTAGCCCGGTTCAATCGGCGCGTCGAGCGCCGGGCGGCGCCGATTTTCTCCGGAAAGAACAAGAACGAAACGGAGAACATTTGAAGCCAGCAGCCACTGCGCACTGTCGCGCTGCGCTTTCACGTTATATAACGCCGGTCTGATCGGCGCATTGGTCGCGGGATAGGGTGGGGGATTCGGTGGCGGTATCGAGCATGACGGGTTTCGCACGGGTGGAGGGCCAAAGCGAGGGCTTCGCCTGGTCGTGGGAGTTGCGCAGCGTCAACGGCAAGGCGTTCGATCTGCGGTTTCGCCTGCCGTCCGGCTATGATGCACTCGAAGCGCCGCTGAAAACAGTGCTGGGCGAGACGGCGAAGCGCGGCTCGATCAATGCGATCCTGTCGATCAGCGAGCAGAGCAAGCCCGCATCCCTCAAGATCAACGAGACGGTGCTGGCGCAGGTGCTCGACCTCATGCGCGGGCTCGAAGGCCGGCTCGATGCGGCGCCGCCGCGGCTCGACGGCGTGCTGGCGATTCGCGGCGTCATGGAACTGGCCGAGGAAGTGTTGTCGCCCGACCAGCGCGAGGCGCGGTTGGCCGCGATCTGCGCCAGTTTCGGCGAAGCGGTGGCTGCCCTCGCCGCCGCACGGGCCGGCGAGGGCGCCCGGCTGCATGCGGTGTTGGCCGGCAAGCTCGACGAAATCGCGGCCTATGTCGGCGATGCCGAACTGGCGGCCGCGGCCCAGCCCGAAGCGCTGCGCGCGCGGTTTCGCAAACAGATGGCGCTGCTGTTCGATGGCGTGCCACCGCTGCCCGAGGAGCGGCTGGCGCAGGAGCTGGCGTTGTTGATCGGCCGGGCCGATATTCGGGAAGAGCTTGACCGTCTCGTCGCCCATATCGCGGCGGCGCGCGAGCTTTTGGCTGAGGGGGCCAATGTCGGACGGCGTCTGGATTTCCTTTGTCAGGAGTTCAACCGCGAGGCCAATACGCTCTGCTCGAAATCCGCCGATCTCGGGCTGACCCGGCTCGGCCTGTCGCTCAAGGCGGCGATCGAACAGTTGCGCGAACAAATTCAGAATATCGAATGACCGGATCAGCGACCATGACCCAGATCACGAGACGCGGTTTCATCATGGTGCTGTCTTCGCCGTCCGGCGCGGGCAAGACCACGCTTACCCATCGGCTGTTGCAGACCGATCCGGGCCTCGCCCTTTCGGTCTCGGTCACGACCCGGCCGCGCCGGCCGAACGAGGTCGAGGGGACGGCCTATCACTTCATCGACCAGGCGCAGTTCGATCACATGGTCGCCGCGCACGAATTACTGGAGCACGCGACGGTTTTCGGTAATTCCTATGGCACGCCGCGGGCGCCGGTCGAGAAAGTGCTCGCCGATGGCAAGGAAATCGTCAGCGATCTCGATTGGCAAGGCACCCAGCAACTGAAGCAGACCATTCGCGACGATCTGGTCAGCGTCTTCATCCTGCCGCCCTCGGTCGACGAGTTGGAGCGCCGGTTGACAGCGCGCAATCAGGACAGTCCCGATGTGGTGCGCCACCGCATGGCCAAGGCGCTCGATGAGATGAGCCATTGGCCGGAATATGATTATGTGCTGGTGAACCGGGATCTGGAGGAAAGCGTGACGACGCTGGGCGCCATCGTCCGGGCCGAGCGGGCGAGGCGGGTGCGCCAGATCGGTCTGGTCGAATTCGTCCGCGAGATCAGTCGGCGCTGAGCGCCAGAAGGAATTTGAGATGCCCAGAACAGCCGAAGCCGCCGCCGCCCTCACGCCGCCGCGGGCACTCCAACGCGAATTTCGCGTCGAACATCATGGCGCCGCGATCACCGATCCCTATCACTGGCTACGTGATCCCGGCTATCCGCAGGTGGCGGATACCGGCATCCTGGCTCATCTGGCCGCGGAAAACGTCTATTTCACCGGAATCATGGCGCCGCTGGCGCCGCTGGTCGAAACACTGTTCCGCGAACTCAAGGGTCGGATCAAGGAGGATGATTTTTCGGTGCCGGTCGAGCGGCATGGCTGGCTCTATCAATGGCGTTTCGAAGCCGGTGCGCAGTATCGCAAATGGTACCGCCAACTTGCAGGCGGCGGTGCCGAGCAATTGCTGCTGGACGAACCGGCGTTGGCCGAGGGCAAGGCGTTCTTCAAGCTCGGCGGGCTCTCGGTCAGCCCCGATGGCGGCCTGCTGGCTTTTGCGGTCGATGACAGCGGCGGCGAACGCTTTGGTCTGCGGGTCAAGGATCTGACGTCCGGCGAGATCCTGCCGTTTTCCATTCCTGAGACGATGGGCACACCGGTCTGGTCGGCCGATAGCCGCGTGCTGTTCTATACCGTGCTGAATGCCGAATGGCGGCCCTATCAGATCCGCGCCCATGTCATGGGCGAAGCGGTCGAGCGCGACCGGCTGATCTATCAGGAGGACGATGCCGGGTTTCGCGTCGCCCTCGGCAAATCGCAAAGCGAGGCGGTGATTTTCCTCGTGACGGGCGATCACGTCACCAGCGAAATCCGCTTCGTGCCGGCGGCCCAACCATTCTCGACACCGGTGATGATCGCGCCGCGCCAGGTCGGGCGGCAATATGACGCCGATCACGATGGCGAGAGTCTGGTGCTGCGCGTCAACGACACGCACCGCAATTTCCGCATCGTACGCGCACCGGTCGCGACCCCCGGTCCTAAACATTGGGTCGAGTTGATCGGCGGCAGCGACACCCATTACATCCGCCATGTGACCGCGTTCCGCAGCCTGCTCGCGATCGAAGAGCGGATCGACGGGCTGGATCAGATCCGGCTGCGAACGCCTGACGGTACCGATCGTCGGGTCGACTTCCCCGATGCCGCCTATCAGGCCGGGCTCGGCGCCAATCCGGCGCCCGATCCGGCCCGGCTGCGGATCGAATATTCCTCGATGTCGCGGCCTGCGACGACCTTCGACTTCGATTTGGCGACCGGCGCTCTCGCGACGCTCAAAATTCAGGAAATCCCGTCCGGCTACGATCCGGCCGATTACGTCACCGTGCGCCTGCTGGCGCCGGCGCGCGACGGGGTGCGGATTCCGATTTCGATCGTCCATCACAAGGATTGGCGTTGCCATGGCGGCAAGCCTTTGCACCTCTATGGCTACGGCGCCTATGGCCTGGGCATGCCGCCCAGCTTCTCGTCCAGCCGGATCTCGCTGCTCGATCGCGGCTTCGCCTATGCCATCGCCCATATTCGTGGCGGCGACGAACTGGGCTATGGCTGGTACGAGGATGGCAAGCTGTTCAAGCGGACGAATACCTTCAATGACTTCATCGATGCCGCCCGCTTCCTCGTTGCCGAGGGTTATGCCGCGGCCGGCGGGATTTCCGTCTCGGGCGGTTCGGCCGGCGGCCAACTGATGGGGGTGGTGGCGAATCAGGCGCCGGAATTGTGGCGGGCGGTGGTGGCCCATGTGCCCTTCGTCGATGCGCTCAACACCATGCTCGACGCGACCTTGCCGCTCACCCCGGCGGAATGGCCGGAATGGGGTGATCCGATCACCGACAAGGCGGCATTCGACTTCATCCGCTCTTATTCGCCCTACGATAATGTCACGGCCCATGCCTATCCGGCGATGATGGTGACCGCCGGGCTCAACGATCCGCGCGTGACCTATTGGGAGCCGGCCAAATGGGTGGCGCTGCTCCGGCTGCTCAAGACCGACGACAATGTGCTGGTCTTCAAGACCAATATGGGCGCCGGCCATGGCGGCAAATCGGGCCGCTTCGAACGGCTGCACGAGGTGGCTGAGGAATTCGCCTTCGTGATCGACGCCTTCGGCCTGGCGGGGTAACGCTTATGCCGCACTGGTTCGCGCGCCGGATTTGCGGCCGCGGATCGGGATGGCGATGACGAATTCCGTACCGGCGCCGGGTTTCGTCTCGCAGGCGATCGTGCCGCCGAGCGTCTGGGTTGCGAGATTGTAGACGATGCTCAGGCCCAGACCGCTGCCGCCCTGGCCGCGCTTGGTCGTGAAAAACGGTTCAAAGATCCGATGGCGGATCTCGGCCGGCATGCCCTTGCCATTGTCGCGATAGGTCAGGATCGCGGTATCACCGACGCGGTCGATGTCGAGCCGGAGCACGCCGTGCTGATCGGGATCGAATGCGTGCAGCATCGAATTCATCACCAGATTGCTGATGATCTGCCAGAGAGCGGACGGCGCGGTTTCAAGTTTGATCGGTTCGCCGTCGCCGATTTCGAGGCGATGGCCCGCTTTGCGCAACGTCGGCTGTAGGCTGGCCATGACGTCGCCGGTATAGTTGCGCAATTCGATGACGCGCACGGCCTCGTATCGGCAGCTGCGCCGCGCGGAATTCGGCGAAGCGGTCTTTGATGCCCTTCAAATCGCGCTGATACGCAGCATAAAGTTGAATTGCCGTAATCATAAATGTGGAAAGAGTAGA
>JAXDMU010000509.1:0-5976 GCA_034665905.1 Aliidongia sp.
CCGTCACGTCGTCACCGCCGCTCGCTCCGGCGGCCTCGCCGACCGCGCTAACCGCAATTGATACCCGAACCAACCCGCAGCCGATCAATCAGAACGGCACGTCCGGCACGCTCGTCAACACGAGCGCCTGACCCGGCCGCGCGCCGGTCGCGGTTCTTCTTTGATCAGTGGGGCGGGCCTCCGTGCCCGCCTCGTGGGCCAAGGCCGCGACCGATCGAGCCCAAATCATCCAATCGGCGGCGGGAGCACCCTGTCGGATACCGATCGCCGGGCTGCATTTTAGCGGGAGTGTGTGATGTACCAGTCGATCAGGCGCAGCGCGTCTGGCCCGTCCCACTCGGCGGCCCCCTCGAACCGGGCGATTTCGCGGCCCTCGGCGTCGAGCAGCAAAGTGGTCGGCAGCCCCTCCGCTTTGAAGGCCCGCAGCAGCGCATTCTTGGGATCGACATAGCGCGGCAGGGTCGAAAGGCCGCTTTTTGCGAAGAACGGTTCGACGGCGACGGCGCCCTTGACGTCCTCGGAAACCGTTGCGACCGTAAAATGATCGCCTTCCCGCGCGGCTTTCAGGCGTTCCAGCGACGGCATTTCCCGGATGCAGGGCTGACACCAAGTGGCCCAGAGATTGATCAGCGTCACCTTGCCCTTGAAACGCGACAGGTCGGCGGTATTGCCGATCTCATCGATGAAATCGGCCGCCGGCACGGTCAACGGCGTCGGCTGGGGGTGAAACCCCTTTATTGCACCGTCTTGCGGCGGCGCGTCGGACGGGGCACTGTGCGGCAGGAGAAAGCTTATGGAGCCCGCTGCCGTGCCGAGCAGGATCACCCCGCCCAAGAGTATCAGTCTGATGTTCATCTGCCCGACCACTTCGCCATGTCGTTGCCCATGACCGGGGATATGCCTGCGGATCGGGGTTCCGATCAAGCCCTCGCGATGCCGCAAGTGGCGAACGAGATGTGGGGCGGCCGGTTTTCCGGCGGTCCCGCCGCGGTGATGGAGCGCATCAACGTTTCCATCGAGTTCGACCGGCACCTCTATGCCCAGGACATCGCCGCGTCGAAGGCGCATGCCGCGATGCTGGCGGCGACCGGCATCATTTCGTCCGAGGATGGTGCGGCGATCCGGGCCGGCCTCGATACCGTGCTGGCCGAGATCGAATCCGGCCGCTTCGTCTTTCAGCGGTCGCTCGAAGACATTCACATGAATGTCGAAGATCGGCTCAGTCAGCTGATCGGCCCCGCAGCCGGGCGATTGCACACGGCACGCTCGCGCAACGATCAGGTCGCGACCGACTTCCGGCTCTGGGTGCGCGACGCGCTGGATCGCCACGAGCGGCAGCTTCAGGCGTTGCAGCGGGCACTGCTCGATCAGGCCGAACACCATGCGGCCACGCCGATGCCGGGCTTCACCCATCTGCAACTGGCTCAGCCGATCACCTTCGGCCATCATTTGATGGCCTATGTCGAGATGGCCGGGCGCGATCGCGGCCGATTCGCCGATTGCCGGCGCCGGCTGAATGAATGCCCGCTTGGGTCCGCAGCGCTCGCCGGAACGTCGTTTCCGATCGATCGGCATATGACGGCCGCGGCGCTGGGCTTCGATCGGCCGATGGCGAATTCGCTCGACGGCGTGTCCGACCGCGATTTCGCGCTCGAATTTCTCTCATCCGCCTCGATCGTGGCGATGCATCTGTCGCGGCTGGCCGAAGAGATCGTGCTGTGGACGACCGATGCGTTCGGCTTCGTGCGCCTGTCGGACGCCTTCACCACCGGCAGTTCGATCATGCCGCAAAAGCGCAATCCCGATGCGGCCGAACTGGTGCGCGGCAAGGCGGGCCGGGTGATCGGCGCGCTGGTCAATCTTCTGATCATGATGAAGGGCCTGCCGCTCGCCTATGGCAAGGATATGCAGGAAGACAAGGAGCCGAGTTTCGAGGTGTCGGCCACGCTCGATCTCTGCCTCGCGGCGATGACCGGCATGATCGCCGATCTCGCGGCCGATCCGGCGGCGATGCGCAAAGCCATGGCACCGGGCTTCATCACCGCGACCGATCTGGCCGACTGGCTGGTACGGCGGCTGGGCCTGCCGTTTCGTCAGGCCCATCATGTCACCGGTTCGATCGTGCGCCGGGCAGAGGTATTGAACTGCACGCTCGAAGCGCTGCCCTTGGTCGAGTTTCAAGCCGTCGAACCGAAAATCACCGACGAGGTGTTCACGGTGCTGTCGCCGGATCGCGCCATCGAAAGCCGGACCAGCTTCGGCGGCACCGCACCGTCGCGGGTGAAAGAGGCCGTCGCCGCGGCCCGGGAGCGTTTTTTATGATTTTCCGTACCCTTTGTCTGGTCCTCGTCGTCCTTCTTGCCGCCTGTGGCAAGAAGGGCGAGCCGAGCGTGCCCGTCGGCGAAAAGAGCACCTATCCACACCCCTATCCGGTTGCGGCACCCGAACAGAATTCGACGCCGAGCGTTCCGGGCGGCGTGCCCACGGACGAGTTGGCGATACCACCTGTGAATCCACCCGATGCCAAGTCCCGTCGCTGAGTTCCCTTATCGCGCGGGCACGCTCTATTGCGAGGATTTGGCCCTCGAAACCATCGCGCAATCGGTCGGCACGCCGTTCTATTGCTATTCGACCGCGGCGCTGACCACGCGGTACCAGGCTTTTGAAGCGGCGTTCGCCGGCCAGGACGCCCGGATCTGCTACGCGGTCAAGGCCAATTCCAATCAGGCGGTGCTGGCGAGCTTCGCGCGGCTCGGCGCCGGTGCCGATGTCGTGTCCGAGGGCGAGTTGCGGCGCGCGCTGGCTGCCGGAATCCCCGCCGGGCGGATCGTGTTTTCCGGTGTGGCCAAGACCGCCGGGGAACTGGGTTTCGCGCTCGATTGCGGCATCGGCCAAATCAATGTCGAGAGTGAGAGCGAACTCGATCTGCTGTCCGCGCTCGCGGTGGAACGCGGCCGGCGTGTACCGATCGCGATCCGGGTCAATCCCGATGTCGATGCCCTGACCCATCCCAAGATCACGACCGGCAAGGCCGGCAACAAATTCGGCATCGCCATCGCCGAGGCACCTCGGCTCTATGCCCGTGCCGCGTCGATGCCGGGGCTGGAGCCGGTGTCGGTCGCGGTCCATATCGGCTCGCAATTGCTGGATTTTGCGCCCTATGAAACCGCCTTCGGGCATGTCGCCCGGCTGGTCCGCGATTTGCGCCGACAGGGTCTCGCGATCGGGCATCTCGATCTGGGCGGCGGCGTTGGCGTGCCCTATCGCGGCGAGTCGCCGGCCGATCTGGCGGCCTATGCCGCGATCATCCGCCGCACCACGGGCGACCTCGGGTGCCGCCTGACCCTCGAACCCGGACGGTTCCTGATCGCCGAAGCGGGCGTGCTGGTATCGCGCGTGCTGGCGATCAAGCCGGGCGAGGGGCGCCGGCTGGTGCTTCAGGACGCCGCGATGAATGATCTGCTTCGGCCGACGCTCTATGAGGCGTATCATCCGATCGTGCCCGTGCGGGAGGATGGTGCGCCGCAGCCGGTTCCGGCCGATATCGTCGGCCCCGTCTGCGAATCGGGCGACTATCTCGCCATCGCCCGCGACCTGCCGGCGCTGGCGCCGGGCGCGCTGCTCGCGGTATTGTTCGCCGGGGCGTATGGAGCGGTAATGAGTTCGAGCTACAATTCGCGGCGGCTGATCCCGGAGGTGCTGGTCGATGGTGCGCGCTGGGCGGTGGTGCGGCCGCGCCCGAGCTATGACGACCTGATCGGCCTCGACCGTGTGCCCGATTGGCTCGACGCCGCGAGGAGATGAGGATGCCGATGCTCTGGCGCTTGCGGATGGCGCAGATCGCGGTCGCCTGGGAGGGCGGGTGGCCCGCCTTCTGGCCGGCTGCGGCGACGCTGCTGGCGTTTCTGATTGCGGCATCCTTCGATCTGTTGCCGGCTCTGCCGGGGTTTTTGCATGCCGTTATACTCGTCGCGGCACTTGCCGGGCTGGGCTGGGGGGCGGTTGCCGCGTGGCGCGCGGCGCGACGACCCGATCAGCATGCGGCACGGCGGCGGCTGGAGCGCGACAGCGGCCTCGCGCACCGCCCGCTCGAAGTGCTTGCGGACCGGCTGGCCGGGGCGGGCGACGATCCATTCACGCTGGCGCTTTGGGCGGCGCACCGGCGGCGGATGGCGGTGGCGACGCGGTCGCTGCGGCTGGGTTGGCCGGAAGCCGGACTGGTGCGACGCGATCCTTATGCGTTGCGCGTCGCTTTGGCGCTGCTGCTGCTGATCGGCACCGTGGCGGCCGGCAGCGATTTCTGGCCGCGGGTCGGTCGAGCCATGGTGCCGGCCTTCGACAGGGCCGATGCCGTGGCGATGACCGGCATCGATCTGTGGATCAATCCGCCCGATTATACCGGCCTGCCGCCGCTTTATCTGGGGACCGACGCGCAGCGGACCCACCGGCCCGGCTTCGATCCGGCCAAGCCGATCGCCGTGCCGGCCGGCAGTACGATCCTGGCGCAGGTCCATGGCGGCCGCCGGGCGCCGAAGCTTGTCCTGGATGGCGAGACGGTCGATTTTTCGGCACTTGATGCCAGCGATTTCACGGCGACCGCGAAGCTCGACCAGACCCGCCATCTCGCGATTTCGCAAAGCGGTTCGGTGTTGACCGGCTTCGACATCTCGATCATCCCCGATCTGCCGCCGACGACGGAATGGACCAATCCACCGGTCGTGACCACGCGCGGCGCCCTGCATCTCGATTATCTGGCCAAGGATGATTATGGGGTGAAAGCCCTGACACTGGAGATCAGCCGCCCCGACTCGGACGATCCGCCGATTCAGATCCCCCTGGCGGTGCCGGCGGCCCATAAGGAAATCAAGGGCACGAGCTATCAGGATCTGACGCCGCATCCCTGGGCCGGCTTGCCGGTCGAATTGCGCGTCAGCGCGCGCGACGCGATCGATCAGGTCGGGATCAGCGCGCCGATCAAGCTCACGCTGCCGGAACGCAAATTCCGCCACCCGGTCGCCAAGGCGATTATCGATCAGCGCAAGCTCTTGAGCCGCGACATCACCCAGGAAGACATCGTCGCCGAGACGCTGGACGATCTGGCCGCGCGCCCGGCGCTTTATCGCGAAGACTTCACCGTTTTCCTGGCCTTGCACTCGGCCGCCCGGCGGCTTCAGATGACTCCCGGCAAGGAAGTCGTCCCCGGCGTCGAAGAATTGCTGTGGAACACCGCACTCAAAGTCGATGAGGGCGACGAGCCTGAGGCGCAGCGTTCGCTGCGCGAAGCCGAACAGGCGTTGCAGGATGCGTTGAACCACGATGCGCCGGATGCGGAGATCAACCGCCTGATGGCGCAGCTGCGCGAGGCGATCAACCGCTACCTCCAGGCGATGGCCCAGAATGCGCAGCGCAATGGCGACCAGCAGACGCCACCCGGCCCGAATCGGATGATGACGCAGCAGGACATTGCCAAGATGCTCGATCAGATGCAGCAGATGTCCCAGTCTGGCGCAAAGGATGCCGCCAAGGAGGCGCTGGCCCAGCTTCAGGATCTGCTGGAAAATCTGCGCGCCGGCAACAAGCCGGGGCAGGCGGACGGGCAAGGGCAGCAGATGATGCGCGGCATGCAAGATCTGGCGCGGCGGCAGGAGCAATTGCTCGATCGCTCCTATCGGCAAGCCCAGCGCAATCAAAACGGCCTGCCGTCGCCACAAGGTGAATCCGACACGAAGCCCGGCGATCTGGCCGGTGCGCAAGGCGCGTTGCGCCGTCAGCTCGACCAGATGCGCAAGCAACTCGGGCAGGAAGGCGGCGGCGACGTCGGTCAGGCGTTGAATCGGGCCGAGCGGGCGATGCGCAATGCTCAGAACGCGCTCAATAATCAATCGCCGGGCGATGCGGTCGGCCCGCAGGGCGAGGCGCTTGATCAGTTGCAGCAGGCCCAGCGGGAGCTTGCCGAGCAAATGCGCCAGAACGGCG
>JAXDMU010000510.1:0-4732 GCA_034665905.1 Aliidongia sp.
TAATCGGCCGCCCGGTCGTCGACGATCTCGATGGCCGGCGCGATGGCGTCAATCGCGGCGGTGATATCGGTCATGGCGTAGGGCGCTCCCGCCGTCGGCAGATCGCGCGCCAGCCGCACGGCGATCTCGAATTCGATGCCGAGCCGGCCATAGCGGGCCGGATCGAGCCGCGCCCCGCTCGCCAGTACGCGATCGGACAGCACGACGCCGCCGATCGGGTGCGGGATGCCGCACATCGCCTGCATTCGACCCGAGGTCAGGCCGATCTTGTATCCTGCGGCGACGGTGCCGCTGCGCTTGGTCAGGAGATCGACCAGCGCATCCTGCGCGTCGTAGGCCGCCGCCAGATCGCCGATGCCGTGCGACGCCGCGAAGGGGCGGAACGGGGTGCGGGCGTCATGCTCGGCCAGAAGTTGTTGGGCGAGGGATTGAAAGCGATCGCTCACTTGTTTACTCCCGAACGGATCTGGGCGATGAGAATAAGTACGCGAGCTTATCGCGTTCCCATCGGTTCGCAACATATGAGCCGTGCCGTACTGGACTCCGTCTGCGGCACCCTCTAAATCCCCTGTTCCGTTGAGCGAGGAGGAACCGATGCGCGGCAACGAGACGCTGGTGCTGGCACTCCCCAAGGGGCGAATTCTGAAGTCGGTGCTGCCCTTGCTGGCGCGGATCGGCATCGCTATCGAACCGGAATTCGACAATGGCGATGCGCGTCAGCTTCGCTTCAAGACCAATCAGCCGGGGCTTGACGTCATTCGCGTGCGCAGTTTCGACATCGCGACCTTCGTCGCTTTCGGGGGCGCGCATCTCGGCATCGCCGGCAATGATGTGCTGATGGAATTCGATTACCCGGAAATCTACGCGCCGCTCGATCTCAGGGTTGGACATTGCCGGCTCGCGGTGGCCGAGCCGGCCGATCTCGTAGCCAACGATGATCCGACGCGCTGGAGTCATGTCCGGGTCGCGACCAAGTATCCGCAGATCTCGCGCCGCCATTTTGCCGCGCGCGGGGTTCAGGCGGAATGCATCAAGCTCAGCGGCGCCATGGAACTGGCGCCGCTGCTCGGGCTGTGCCGGCGCATCGTCGATCTGGTGCAGACGGGCGAGACATTGAAGGCGAACGGCCTGGTCGAGATCGAGCATATCGCCGATATCACGTCGCGGCTGATCGTCAACCGCGCCGCGCTCAAGACAAGACCGGTCGAAGTCGGCCAATGGTTGGAACGTTTCCGGGAGGCGATCGATCATGACGCATGACGGCCCGCGCCGATTGGATGTCGACGATCCAGATTTCGCCCGGCATTTCGAGGCCTTGGCCGAGGAGGCGCGCGAAGAGCCAGCCGAGGTGACGGGAGCGGTCGCTGCGATCCTGGCCGATATCCGCAGTCGAGGCGACGCGGCGCTGCGCGACTACACCAGCCGCTTCGACCGCCACGATGCGAGCGACCTCGCGATTGATCGGCACGAGGTCGATGCGGCAGTCGCGTCCTGTGCGCCGGAGACGCTTGAGGCGTTGAATTTCGCGGCTGGGCGCATCCGGGCCTATCACGAGAGCCAGCGGCCGCAAGATCTCGATTGGGTCGATGCGAGCGGTGTACGGCTCGGCGCACGCTGGACCGCGATCGAGGCGGTCGGGCTTTACGTGCCGGGCGGTACGGCCGCCTATCCCAGCTCGGTGCTGATGAACGCGATTCCGGCTCAGGTCGCCGGGGTCGATCGGCTGGTCATGGTGACGCCCACGCCTGATGGAAAGATCAACCCGCTGGTGCTGGCGGCGGCACGGCTTGCCGGGGTCGAAGAAATCTACCGGATCGGCGGCGCCCAGGCGATCGGTGCCCTGGCCTATGGCACGGCGACGATCCAGCCGGTCGACAAGATCGTCGGCCCCGGCAACGCTTATGTGGCGAGCGCCAAGCGCCAGGTCTTCGGCCGCGTCGGCATCGACACCATCGCCGGCCCGTCGGAGATCCTGGTCGTCGCCGACGGCATGAACGATCCGGAGTGGATCGCCGCCGATCTCCTGTCGCAGGCGGAGCATGATCCGGTCGCGCAATCGATCCTGATCACCGATGACAAAGGCTTTGGCGACGCCGTGGCGGCCGCGATCGAGCGGCAATTGGCAACGCTGCCGCGCCGCGCCATCGCCGAGGTGAGCTGGCGCCGCTTCGGCGCGATCATCCGGATCGGTTCGCTCGACGATGCCGCTCCGCTGGTCGATCGCCTCGCGCCCGAGCATGTCGAACTCGCCGTCGAGGCGCCGGATCGGCTGGCGCGCCGCATCCGCAATGCGGGGGCGCTTTTCCTGGGACGCCACACGCCCGAGGCGGTGGGCGATTACGTCGCCGGTCCCAACCATGTGCTGCCGACCGCGCGTGCTGCCCGGTTTGCCTCGGGCCTCGGTGTCAATGATTTCGTCAAGCGCACTACTCTGCTTGCTTGCGATCCGGCCGCTCTCGCCGCGATCGGGCCGGCGGCGATTCAACTGGCCGAGGCCGAAGGACTGCATGCCCATGCGCTTTCCGTTGCGATCCGGTTGCCGGGGCCGAGATGACCGGCGCGCCGGCCGATCCGACCGCGCGGATCATCGGCCTGTCGCTGGACGAGCGGACGGTGGTGCGGCGCAATGCCGACATCGAGCATGAGCGCGCCATCGCCATTTTCGATCTCCTCGAAGAAAATATGTTTCGCCATCTGGGCGGCTGCATCGGGCCTTTCCACCTTGAGCTTTCACTTGAGGACAACCGGCTGATCCTCGACCTTCAGTCGCCTGAACGGCAGCCGCTGGACCGGATCACCTTGCCGCTTTCCGGGTTTCGCAAGTTGATCCGCGACTATTTCCTGATCTGCGAAAGCTATTTCAGTGCCATCCGCAAGGCGAGCCCGTCGCGGATCGAGGCGATCGATATGGGCCGTCGGGCCTTGCATGACGAAGGGTCGGAGATGCTGCGCGAGCGTCTGGCCGACCGGGTCGAGCTGGACCACGACACGGCACGCCGCCTGTTCACGCTGATTTGCGTCCTGCATATCCGGGGCTAGCGTTCATGCTCCGCCTGCCTTCCGCCGTGCTGTTCGCTTGTTCGCTGAATGCCGTGCGCTCACCCATGGCCGCTTCCATCATGCGACGCCTGCATGGCCATCGGATCTATGTTGAATCCACCGGCGTCCGGGCCGGGCCGCTCGACCCCTTCATGGTCGCGGCGATGGACGAGATCGGCATCGATGTTGCCAATCATCGCGCCAAGAGTTTCGATGAAATGGAAGAGTCCTATTTCGACCTGATCGTCACATTGTCGCCGGAAGCCCACCATAAGGCGCTGGAAATGACCAGGACCATGGCGTGCGATGTCGAATTCTGGCCGACCTTGGACTCGACCGCCGTGGAGGGCAACCGCGAGACGCGCCTCGACGCCTATCGCGCGGTGCGCGACGGCTTGTTGCTGCGCATCAATACGCGCTTTCCGATGAAGCCGGTGGCCGATCTCTAGAGCGTGATCGCGGACTGCTCGACCAACCGGAGACGTAAATCACGCGGAAAAACAATGATCTAGAGCGGGAGTCGTGAGCGAAGGCGACCGCATCCCGCTCTAGATATCAAGCCCCACTGATCCGGGCCGCTTGGCCCGAACCAGTGAGGTCCGGTCACGGTAGCGAACTCAGCGAATGCCGATGGCATAGGCTGTGACGCTCGCCGGCGATGGATCCTTGTGATCCTTCCCAGCGGCGAGCCAGGACATGCCCTGTGGGTAGGACGCGGTCAAAAGGTTGCCGGCGCCCTCCCAATTATCGAAAGCGCCGCCACCCGACAGAATCCAGCCAGGAGGCAAGGCGACATGCGCGGTCGGGTGTGGTGCGACCACGCCGGTCGCACTCACCACGATCCTTTGGAGCGCGAGGCCAGTTCTGGACCTCATGCCTATCGCATAGGCGGTAATTTGTGCAGAATCGGCAATATCGTGATCTTTACTTCGTACCTCCCAACTCTTATCGCTATTTGGGAAAGAAGCAGTCAATATATTTCCAACCCCAGATCCATAGTCCACAAACGCTCCTCCACCAGTCATTGTGTAATTGCCCGGAAGTACCGCAATGGCTTGAGGGTGTGGTGCAGGGTTACTCGTTTCGGATTTGATAACGACATCCCATTCGTTGTTTGGGTCATAGAGTGCGATAGCAAATGCAGTAATTGTCGACGGCGATGGAAATTCATGATCTTTGCCAGCAGCAAACCACGAATTAAGCCCCTTTGGGTATGACGCGGTCAGTAAATTGCCCTGCCCGCTCCAATTGTCAATTGCTCCGCCGCCAATGATTTTGAAATTTGAAGGGACAGATACTTCAACAGAGGGGTGCGGAGCGCTACCGCTAGTGGCTGTAAATAGTTGCACACTGAGAGTCATGACGGTTCTCCATTAGAAGTTTACGGTAACATGACAGGTAGTTAGCATTTGTGTTTAATATGCTCGGTAAACAGGAACAAGTAAAATAATATCTATATATACTTTAGTCCTACTTTTTACGCTACCGGGACGGACTTCTGCCCTTGTCGTCGACGTCGCCAAGCGGATCGGTTCCCGTTGGGCGTTCGTCCGCCGCCATCGTGGGACCGTCAGCGAACAGTCCGGCCGCTGAAAGATGGAACTTGCTGTGTTCTTTCGCTAAACCAGTTCTTAATCAAGATGGTCCAGGGTAAATCACCGCTTCCTGACATCTCTTATGGAAACGGCATGGG
>JAXDMU010000511.1:0-4772 GCA_034665905.1 Aliidongia sp.
CGTCAAGAAGCTCGCCGGACAGGCGCTCTTCCATACTGTTCTCGCTGCGCGACCGCGACGAGCCGATGAGCCAGCGAATCGCCAGTGCCTGGGCACGATCGGTCCGCACTTCGACCGGCACCTGATATGTGGCACCGCCGACGCGGCGCGACCGCACTTCGATCGCCGGCCGCACATTGGTCAGCGCGTCGTGGAACACCTTGACCGGATCGGCCCCGGTGCGCTTGGAGATGCGGTCGAACGCCGTATAGACGATCGTTTCGGCGACCGATTTCTTGCCTTCGTACATCAGGCAATTGATGAACTTGGTCAGGACCATGTCGCCGAACTTGGCGTCCGGCAGGACTTCCCGCTTGATGGCGGCGCGACGGCGCGACATTCTCGAATCCCCTTCTTACTTCGGACGCTTCGCGCCGTATTTCGACCGGCGCTGGCGGCGATCCTTGACGCCCTGGGTGTCGAGCGTGCCGCGAATGATGTGGTAGCGCACGCCGGGAAGATCCTTGACGCGGCCGCCGCGGATCATGACGACGGAATGCTCCTGAAGGTTATGGCCTTCACCCGGAATATAGCTCGTCACCTCGAACCCGTTGGTCAACCGAACGCGCGCAACCTTGCGCAGCGCCGAATTCGGCTTCTTCGGAGTCGTGGTGTAGACCCGGGTGCAGACACCGCGCTTTTGCGGGCACGCCTCAAGCGCCGGAACCTTGTTACGGGTCTTTTGCGGCGCCCGGGGATTCCGGATCAGTTGGTTGATGGTCGGCATTCCACTCACACCCTCGTCGTAAAACGAAAAGGCCAAGCGACGCGAACGGACGTCGCCGGCACGGCAAACTTGATAACAACCCTCGGGCAAAAATGCCGGCCTAACGACCGACAGGCGCCAATTTACCTCTTTAGCCTTGAGCTGCGTTTAGGATGGCGCCCCTACGGCCAGCTCGAAATCGGCGCGAAACCTACCCGTCTCACCCCACCCCGTCAAGGACAATGCAGGCCCCCGCCATGCAGATCGCAACAGACTGCCACGCGCCGGGGCGGAGCATCTGCGATCGGACCCCGAACGGAGGCTCTTGCAGCCAAGGGCGGCATCTTCGTCTTCGCCGGGCGCGGAGTCCAGCCCTTCTATCGGACGTCCTCGATCAAAACCGCAGCGGTGACGATGAATCCGGGTATCCACCGGAATCTTCCGCGAATCGGGCGAACCCGGTCCCAGGCAGGCCCTTCCGGCGTGAGCCCCGCCACACCGAAGGTCTCGCCCGGAAGATCGATCGTCAGTTCGACATCCACGAAATCGATGAGGGTGCGCGTGGTCCGGTACTGACACTTATAAAACGCCTCTTTCGCACTGAAGAACAATTTGCCGAGTCGGCCCCTCGACTCCGGCTCCTGGCCGTCGAGCCACGAACGCTCGGCCACTGTGCAGATCATCGACTCCAACTCGGCGGACAAAGGGATATCGCGCTCGATATCGAGCCCGCAGCCGATCACGTCCGGCGCCAGGGTCGCGACGACGGCGCAACAGCCTTCGGTGTGCGAGATGCTGCCGATCACGCCCTCGGGCCAGCACGGCGAGCGGTCGGCTTGCGGCACCAGCGAACAGGGCGGCAGGCCGAGTTGGGCGAGCACCTCGCGCGCGCACAGCCGTGCCGTGCCGAATTCCGCTTGGCGCTTGGCCACGGCGCGCACGACATGCCGGCGCTCATCGGGGAACAGCGCCTCGTTGACGAGCTTCGGCACCGCAACGGCTGCGACGAATCCGGGGCCGAACAAGGCGGCCAGCGCTGCCGAATCGGGAAGGGCCGTCACGGTCGGAGTCGGCGAAAGGCAGGGCGCATAGCAAGCCGTCGCCCGCTGCGCCCGGCTTGGGCAGAGAGGGCCGGGGCGAGGTGGGGTTTCCCACCGCAGCACTCGATCGTTGCGGGCACCCACCTCATCCTAACAAGAAACCACCGAATCGAGGCCCTCGAAAAGACCCGTCGTCGGCTCGAACGTCCGGCACTCCCGCTTCACCATGCCGCCCACCACAAGCCGCACGTCGGCAATCATCGCCTTGTGAACGTCAAGACCGGTGACCCGCTCATGCATGACTTCCCTCGATGCTCCGCCACGCCATCACCGTCGGTGCGGGGACCTCAAAAAATCGAACGCTAACAAACGTGCTCCCAGGGCATTGCTGCCCCTTGGCACCAATGGGGGTGTTCGAGGTCCACCAGGTCAACCTAAATCACGGACCCCAACGCACCATCGGAAGACCGACCTTTTTGCCGACGGCGCCTGGAGAATACCCAAGTCGATCAACCGCCACCAGTTTCATCAGTGGAACTAAATCCTTCTCCTGTGCCTTGCCGCCGAAACTTTTGCGCCGCTTGCACAATCCGCGACAAGAAGGGAAGCCAACAGGAAATACGGCGATGAAATGTGTGAATGCCGTAGCCCCGCCACAGTGCCTCGCCCGCAGACCAAGATAGCCCGCCAGTTCGGCTTGACCGCCGCGCCGCAAAGCCATACCTGTCCTGATATCGCTTCCCTTGAGAAAGAGCCTCGCGCCGATGGCCCGTCTGCCGATCGTCATTGCCCCCGCCCCGGTCCTGAAGGCCAAGGCCAAGCCCGTACAATCCGTCGATAACGATCTCCGGCGCTTGCTCGACGATATGCTTGAAACCATGTACGAGGCGCCAGGCATCGGGCTATCGGCCAATCAGGTCGGCATCTTGCAACGGGTCGTCGTGCTCGATGTCGCGCGGGCCAATGAAAAGCCGAGCCCGCTCAAGCTGATCAATCCCGAGATCCTGTGGTGTTCCGACGAACTCTCGACCTACAATGAGGGGTGCCTGTCGCTGCCGGATCACTATGCCGATGTCGTGCGACCGGCCGAGATCCGGTGCCGTTATCTCGACGAGCACGGCCATCGGCAGGAATTGTCGGCCGGCGGGCTGCTGGCAACCTGCGTGCAGCATGAGATCGATCATCTCGATGGGGTTTTGTTCGTCGATCATCTGTCGGCGCTGAAGCGCAACATGATCCTGCGCAAGCTGATCAAGACCCAAAAGGCCAAGGCCGAGTCGGCGATGTGATGGTGCGCCATCGCCTTCGCCTCGCCTTCATGGGCACGCCGGATTTCGCGGTGCCGGTGCTTGACGCGCTGGTCGAAGCCGACCACGAGGTTGCCGCGGTCTATTCCCAACCGCCGCGCCCGACCGGCCGCGGCCATCGCACCCAGCCCTCGCCGGTGCAGGCACGGGCCGAAAGTCTGGGCCTCGCGGTGCGTCACCCGACCAGCCTGAAAAGCCCGGAAATTCAGGCGGAATTTGCCGCACTCGGTCTCGATACGGCCGTGGTCGCGGCCTATGGGCTGATCCTGCCGCGTGCGATTCTCGATGCGCCCCGGCTCGGCTGCGTCAATGTCCATGCCTCGCTGTTGCCGCGCTGGCGCGGTGCCGCACCGATCCAGCGCGCCCTGCTGGCGGGCGATTCGGCGACCGGCGTCACCATCATGCAGATGGAAGCCGGCCTCGACACCGG
This sequence comes from Aliidongia sp., assembly GCA_034665905.1. GTDB lineage: Bacteria > Pseudomonadota > Alphaproteobacteria > ATCC43930 > CGMCC-115725 > JAXDMU01. The sequence goes on from JAXDMU010000511.1 coordinate 3,523, forward strand.
GCCGATGCTGCTGGCCGGGTCCGTCCCGATCGGCCCGACAACGAATGCGACCGGCCTGCAAGCAACGTTGGCCGCACTCGGCGCGCGCCTCATCCTCGATGCGCTCGACGGCGTCGCCGCCGGCACGCTCGCGCCACAGCCGCAGCCCAAGGCTGGCGTCACCTATGCCGCCAAGCTGACGCGGGCCGATTGCGGGCTGGATTGGCACGAGCCGGCGTCACGGCTGGAGCGGCGGATCCGGGCGCTCACCCCCTGGCCCGGCGTGTCGATTTCACTCGGCGGCGAGCGCGTCAAGCTGCTCGCCGCCATCGTCGAGGCCGGGCCGGCGGGCGATCCCGGTCTTGTGATCGACGACGATCTCGGCATCGCTTGCGGCCAGGGCGTGTTGCGGCCAATGCTGCTGCAACGGCCAGGCCGCGGCCCGGTCGATCGCCGGGCCTTCCTCAACGGCCAGAAGATCGCGCGGGGCACGATCTTGTGCGCCGCGGAGCCATGACGGGGCTGAATCTGTTCGGCCTGGCCGCCGTCACGTTGATGCTGGTGACTTATGCGCTGGAGGCGCGCGGCCCGCGATACATCCTGGGTTTTGCCGGCGCCTGTGTGCTCGGCTCAGTCTATGGCTTCCTGCAAGGCGCCTGGCCGTTCGGGCTGGTCGAGGGCATCTGGTCCGTGGTCGCCCTGCAACGCTGGCTGAAAGCCAGCCGGCCGCGCCGGAATTGATTGACGCGGGCCTTCTCTCGCAGGACGCGCACGGGTAAGTTGGCGCATCGCAAGAGGGGGGATCGTGATGAGCAAGACCAGAGCATGGAAGGTGATCGCCGCCTGCATCGCCGTCGCTGCGGCCGGTGGGCCGGCGCAGGCCGCGGTCGAACGCGTCGATGTGCTGGAGCGCGTGCCGTTTGCCCCCGGCGTCCGTTTCGGCGAGGCCGGCGCTTACGAAAAGATTCGCGGCATCGCGCATTACGCGCTCGATCCGACCGCGCCGGCCAATGCCTCGATCGTCGATCTGAAACTGGCGCCGCGCGATGCGCGCGGCCGTGTCACCTTCGACAGCGAATTCGTCCTGCTGCGACCGGTTCAGGCATCGCCGGCCAGCCTGATCTACGATGTCAACAACCGCGGCGGCATCGTCATTCTGAGTCAGGCGAACGGCCATCGCCCGGCCAACAATGATCCGACGACCGCAGCAGATGCCGGCGACGGCTTTCTGATGCGTCATGGTTTTTCGCTGCTGTTTTCGGCCTGGACCT
>JAXDMU010000512.1:0-2506 GCA_034665905.1 Aliidongia sp.
TTCGGCCCGGATCGTCGCGGCGTAATCCTTGGACGTCAGCCGGTCGAGCGGGTTCTTCACGAATGCCGGATCGCCCAGATAGGTGTTGCGGTCGAAATAGGCGCGACGCATCGCTTCGGCCATGACATGGACCGACTCGGCCGAATGAAAGCCAAGCGCTTTCATGTCGTAGCCTTCGAGGATATTGAGGATCTCGCACAGCGTGACGCCGCCCGAACTGGGCGGCGGCGGCGAGACGAAGACATAGCCGCGATAATCGCACCGGAGCGGCTTGTCCTCGGTGATTTTATAGCCGGCGAAATCGGCGGCAGTCAGCACGCCACCATGCGCGTTCGACGCGGCCTCGACCGCCCTGGGAACGGCGCCCTGGTAAAACGCATCCGGCCCGACCTCGGCGATCGCCGCCAGCGTATCGGCCAAATCCTTCTGAACCAGCCGATCACCGGGCTGAAGATTGCTGCCGTCGGGCCGCAGGAAGATCCCGGCGGCGACCGGGTCGCGGCGAAAGCGCGCGGCCCCGGCATCGAGGATATCGGTATCGGGGCGGATCAGCACGAAGCCGTCGCGCGCCAGCTTGATCGCCGGTGCCATCACCGTGGCGCGCGGCAACGTACCATAGGCAGCAAGCGCGCCATCCAGCCCCAGCACGGTGCCCGGCACGCCCGCGGCCTTGTAGCCATTGAGGCTGGCGCCCTTGACGGGGTTGCCCTCGGCGTCGAGATACATCGTCTCGCTGGCGCCACCCGGCGCCATCTCGCGGAAATCGACGAAGACGTCGCGGCCATCGGCCAGATGCAACGTCATGAAGCCGCCGCCGCCGATATTGCCGCAGCACGGATCGACCACCGCTTCAGCATAGCCGACCGCGACCGCGGCATCGACCGCATTGCCACCCTGGCGCAGGATCTCGGCCCCGATTTCCGAGGCCAGATGCTGTGACGTCACGACCATGCCGCGCCGGCCCTCGGTGGCGGGATGCGACGCGGCCAGTGCGGCATCAGCCACCCCCAGCAGCAGAGTCCCGAGCACAATCGCAATCCGCCGCATCCCGCTTCTCCCGATTTGCCTGCGACTTATTCCGCCGGCTTTTCCGCTGGTTTGTCCGCTGGTTTATCGGTCGGCGTCTCGGCCGGTTTTTCCGCCGCAACACAGGTTTCGAGCCGTGCGACGACGCCCGCCACGTCGTGCACCGGGATCGTGAAATCCTTTTGCGTGAAATGGAATCCGACCTTGCCGGCCGTCATGAAGGCCGGACGCATATCGGGTGGCATCTGGGCGATCAGGCTCGTGCCTTTGCCGAACATGGTCACGGTATGCGCCGGAAAATCATCCAGACGGATCGGTACGTCATAGGTGTCCTTGTTGAGCCGCCAGCTATTGTCACCGAATGCGATGCTCAAGGTATGGATACCCGACAGGGCGAGGCCGAGGCTGACGCCATCGACTGGCGGTGTCTTGGCCGCGCAGCCGCCATTCGCCTTGGTGGCGACGATGCTCCACTCGTCCGGTGCGGGCGATGACGGTGTATCGGTCGGCGCGGGCGCCGCGGCGCCCAACAACAGGCATCCCATGATTAGTGCCGCCGGTTTCAGACCGGCGGTATGGGCGCGAACTCCCTGGGCGTGACGCCGAGCCGGTCGCGCATCTCCGAGATATCGAATGATCTATCCTCCAAGAGCCGGCGCAGAGCGCCGGCGGTTGCGACAAGCGGACCGATTCTGCCGATGAGCCGAACGGCCATCCCGACCGCGACACCGGGGACCGGCAGCAATATCAGCCGCAAATGGCGAGCGACAGCGATCGCTCGCACCATATCCCGATAAGACATTGGCCGCGGCCCTGCAATAACGATCGGCGTGCCCGGCGCATTTGGTCGCAGCACCGCCGCCACGAGTGCCGCCGCGACGTCGTCGATATGAATCGGCTGGACGAGAGCGCGGCCGCCCACAAGCGGCAATAGAGGAAACCGGCGGATCTGACGCGCCAGAAGTTCGACGACTCCGGCGCGTCCGCCGTAAATCAGCGTGGCAAGCAACAGCACCGAGGGAATCGGACAGGCGGCAAGCGCCGATTCGGCCGCGCGCACGGCCGTCGCGGTCGAATCGGGCACACGCGAAAACCGCCGGGTCGAACCCATCAGCACCAGCCGCTCGACTCCTCCATCGGGCAGTGCGGCCAAAATCGCCGGGACGAACTGGGCATTGGCGCAGCTGACCACCAGTTCCGCATCGGCAAGCGCCGCCGCGAGTGCGGCCGGATCGGCAAAATCGGCCTGGCGCGTCTCGATGCCCGGCGGCAGGGCAGCGAGCCTTTCCCGGTCACGGCCGATGGCGATCACACTCATCGCCTCGGCCTGCAACCGTTCCACCAGCGCCCGTCCCAGGGTTCCGGTCGCCGCCAGAACGGTCACCCGACTCATGCCTGCGCTCTAGCCGAACAGCGTTTCGGGCGCGCGGTACTCGAAGCCCAGATCGCGCGCGACCGCCTCGTAGGTTATCGCCCCCTT
>JAXDMU010000513.1:0-6852 GCA_034665905.1 Aliidongia sp.
CCTCGACCGGCACCAACTATCAGGCTTGGGGCTGGACCGGTCGGGCCAAACTGACAGGCAACACCACGATCTTCGTCGCGCCCATCCCGACCGGTAACGACGCGACGGGCACTGGTCTGACCAGCTCTAGCGCCTATGCCACGCTGTCACACGCTTACAATTGGGCGCAATCCGCGCTCGATTTGGGCGGGTTTACCCTGATAATCTCCGCGCTGGCCGGGACATTTACGGCGGGCTTGACCGCGACAGGTCCCATCGTCGGTCAAACCAGCCCGGTCATAATCCAGGGGGCTGGTTCCGCAACCACCACGATTTCAACGGTCGGCGGTGCGCCGATCATCGCGTTTAATGGTGCCGTTCTCCAGCCATCCGCAATTACGCTTACGGCAACCGGCTCCGGCTCTGCCTGTATCTCATCCCAAGGGTCGGGATCGGTGGTAACACTCGGTATAGGACTGGTTTTTGGCACTGCTAGCCAAGCTCATATCCAGGCCGTCAATCTCGGCCAGGTGTTACTGACCAACAGCTACACGATCACGGGCAACGCCAGCGCGCACTGGTTCGTCGAGAATTTTGCCGCGATTAATAATGGTAACGTACCGATCACCGTCACGCTGGCCGGTACGCCCGCATTCAGCAACGCTTTTGCTCTCGCGGCGGCCATGGGGCTGATCAACCCATCCAGTATTGTGACGTTCGTCGGGTCAGCCACCACCACCACTATCAGATATAACACTTCTGGCGGAGGTCAGATTGCGACGAGCCTGTCCGGATCGTCTTATCTGCCCGGCGGCACAGCGGGCATAGGAACGGGGTATTCATGATGTTCAATGCAGCAATCTGGTACTGGGTTGTCGCAGACAGCGCGACCGAGGTCTGGTCGAGCGCGCAACTGGTCTATGTGCCGGTCACAGACGCGACCTATCAGGCATGGCTCGCGGTCGGCAACAGGGTGACGAATATCGCCAGCGCCGCCGAACTGATCGAGGTGATGCAGAATCAGGTCGTTGCGATCGTCCAATCGGCCGGCGTGACGATCACGTCGACCGCCACGCCGACGCTGAATGGCACCTACTCAATTGACGGTGACATGCGCGGCAATGCGACAGCGGTCTGCACAGGTGTCGCATTGGGAAAGCCGTTGCCCGGAGGCGGTGCCACGATCAATTATCCCGATATGACGGGTACGATGCACGCTTTCGCCGCGGCCGATTTCGTGAATTTTTCACTGTCGATCGAGCAGTACATTTACGAGTTCGATCAAGCCTTGGCAGCGACCATCGCTGGTGAATCAGCCCCTCTGCCACCTTCCAACCTGACCATTCCGTAACGTATCGATGATTTACCCCAGCCTCGAAAAGGCAGGGTCGGGGCGAGCCAACGCCCCGAACCGCGAGACAGAACCTCGCACTGGTCGATCGCCCGTCCGGGCAGGACGACCTTCCCAGCACTGCCGCCGTGGTCCACGACGCGGCAGGGTTACGACGAGGTACCAAGAATTGTCGAGTCCAATCAAACCGGTTGCTCCCTGGGTCGGCGGCAAGCGGAATTTATCGCGGGAGATCATCGCCCGCATAGAGGGCGTTCCGCACCGTGTCTACGCCGAACCGTTCGTGGGCATGGGCGGGATTTTCCTGCGCCGCACGGAACGTGCGCCGGTCGAGGTCATCAACGACCTCTCCCGCGACGTTTCGACCTTCTTCCGTGTGCTCCAGCGCCATTACGTCGCCTTCATGGAGATGATGAAATTTCAACTGACAAGCCGCTCCGAGTTCGAACGGTTGTCCAAGACCGATCCTGAGACGCTGACCGACCTGGAGAGATCGGCCAGATTTCTCTATCTCCAGCGCGTGGCGTATGGGGGCAAGGTCGCAGGGCGGAATTTCGGCGTCTCGGTCACCACGCCCGGCCGGTTCGACATCACCAAGCTCGCGCCGATGCTGGACGATCTGCACACACGCTTGTCAGGCGTCGTCATCGAGCGGCTGGGCTATGCGGAGTTCATTCAGCGGTACGATAGGCCCGAAACGCTTTTCTACCTCGATCCGCCGTATTTCGGGTGCGAGGGCGACTATGGCGCCGATCTGTTCAGCCGATCAGACTTCGGCTCAATCGAGGCCGTTCTTCGCAGTCTGAAGGGTCGGTTCATCCTGTCGCTGAACGATCATCCCGAAGTGCGACGGCTGTTCGCGCAGTACCGAATCGAGGCCGTTACCACGACCTACACAATCGGCGGAAAAAACGCGCGCGGTAACGCTGGCGAGGTCATCATCAGCAATCTCGAAGGGGAGGAAAAACGCGAAATCACGGACCAAAAATAACTGTCGTTGTGCCCAAAAGTAAGTGGCGCGCTACAGTTGGCGGCCTGCGATGTGCCCAGTCCGACGACATCATCCGGTTATCGGCCCGCCGAGGTCCTATCCGCGGACGTGAACCGAATTTCCCCCGTGAATCGCATCGTAAGTATTTGATTTGATTGGCGGACCCGACACGATTCGAACGTGCGACCCCTGCCTTCGGAGGGCAGTGCTCTATCCAGCTGAGCTACGGGTCCGTTGCCGACACGCTAGCCTGAATGACCCGGCTTGCTCAACCCCCTAATTCACAGGACTGATCCTGACGGCGCTCATCGCCGCGGGGCGGCCGCGCGGCGCAGGCGGTCATTGATCGCCGCCCCCAGCCCCGCTTCGGGGATCGGCATCACAGCGATTGCCGTGAACGGCGTGCGATCGAGCGCGCGCAGGGCCGCGAACAACGCCGCCGCGGCCTCGATCGGATCGCCGGTGGCCGACAGTTGGAGATCCGGCGGTGGCATTTGCGGATTCGTCGGACCGAAGCCGAGCCACGCTTCACCCCGCAGCGGGGCCAAGACATTCAGCCGCACCGGAAGTGCCGGGGCATAGTGGCTGGCCAGCATGCCCGGGCTCGACGGCGCCACGCCATCCGCCGGAGAATCGGGCACGCCGAGCGGCCCCAGCACGCCTTCCAGCGCCTCGCGCGCGACCCCGCCGGGCCGCAACAGAACCGGCGGGTCGCGGGTAAGATCGAGCACGGTCGATTCGACGCCGACCCGGCACGATCCGCCATCGAGGACCAGCGCGACGCTCGCGCCCAATTCCTCGCGGACATGTTCGGCGAGTGTCGGGCTGACCCGGCCGGATCGATTGGCGCTGGGCGCTGCAATCGGCCGACCGACGGCGCGCAGCAGCGCCAGCGCCACCGGATGGCCCGGCATGCGGACCGCCAGCGTTTCGAGCCCAGCCCCGGCCAACAGGCTGACCGGGCAATCGGGCCGCCGCGGCAGCACCAAAGTGAGCGGGCCGGGCCAGAACAGATCGGTCAGGCGCCGCGCCTCCGGTGTAAATTCGACCAGCCGGCGCGCGGCATCCGAATCCGGAACATGCACGATCAGCGGATTGAATCGCGGGCGTGCCTTGGTGTCGAAGATACGGGCCACCGCCCGGTCGCTGGTTGCATCGCCACCCAGACCGTAAACCGTCTCGGTCGGAAAGGCGACGAGGCGGCCGGCGCGCAAATGCTCGGCCGCTTCGGTGATCGCCACCCCACCGTCCGAGGACGCTGCGGCCATCGATGGTTCGGCCGGAAAACTCAAGATTCCGGCTCGATCTGCTCCCAATGTTCGGCAATCAGGCCGCCTTGCAGACGGAACATGTCGAACACCGTCCCGGTGAACGGCTTATGCTGCGGATCGGTCCCGGAAAACTGGGAATAGGTCACGACGAGATCGCCCTCGGCCACCGTTTTGACGATCTCTACTTTGAAATCGGGCGGTATCTGCGCGAATTCCTTGCGGAAGAAATTTTGGAAACCGATCAATCCGGACGGAATATGCGGATTGTGCTGGATATAATCCGGACGCAGATAGCGCGGTGCGGCATCGACATTTCGGGCGATGAGGACATCGTGCCAGAAACCCTGGACGACCGCTTTGTTCTTGGCAACATCGGTATCGGCTGCCAGCGCCACGGGCGTCAGACAGAACAGTGCGAGGGCTAGAACGGTCCCGGCGAGCCGGCGGTCAGAGCTGGAGGACATCGGCGGATTCCTTCCGATTGAAAAATATGGGGGAGTGTGATCCCGACCAGGATACCATGCCAAGCGCTGCCTGTGCATGGCACCGCCAAGCCCGGCAGAGGCCAAAACGTTCCCGGCAGCGTTAATCTTCCGCATCCTCGGCGGTCGTGCAATTTTGTCCCGCACGGTTGGACGACCATGCTAAAAGCGCTCTTTGGCCGTTCAATGCAAAATCAAAAATTGTGGAACGGCACAGGCAAAACGGGGGCGGCGAAGGGTGACCGAGCTGGGCTTTTCACGGGATGAAGCCATTGCGCTCTCGATCGAAGTCTGGCGCGGTTTTCTGGGAATCGTGCCGGAAATCCTCGACGAAGCGGAGCCGATCGAGTTGTCGCCCGTGCTGATGACCGCGGGCGTCACGCTCAAAGGCCGATGGTATGGTGGCGTACTGCTCGCCTACCCGATGGCACTCGGCGATCAGGCGGCACGACTGGCGCTCGGCGTCGATCAGCCATCGCTCGACGATATCTGCGATGTCGTCGGAGAAATCATCAACATGGTTACCGGCCGCCTGAAATATTACATTCCTGGCCGAACCGAAATGTCTCTGCCGATCGTTGCTACCGGTGATACACCAACCATTCGCATTCCCGGCGCCAACGAGGTGATGGTGCTCGGTTTCCGCATTGACGGCATGCCGTTTCGACTTTCGGTGGTCTGCACGGAGGCTTGAGCCGGAACGTCGGCGGCGGCGCGACGATGGAGCGTGGCATGGCAGCACGGGTAATTACGGTTGCGCAGCAAAAAGGCGGGGCCGGCAAGACGACGCTTGCTGTCACCTTGGGCTTGACGGCACTCGAATTCGGCCATCGCGTGGCGTTGGTCGATATCGACCCTCAGGGCAGTTTGACTCAATGGTCGGCACTGCGCCAGGCAAACCCCGATCTTCCGCGAATTCTGGTCTCGACCGTGACCGGCTGGCGGGCGGCCAACGAGATCAGCCGTCTGTCGCGGGATCACGACCTCATCGTCGTTGACAGCCCGCCTCATGCCCTGACCGACGCCAAAATTGCGATGCGCGCCGCCCATCTGGTGGTAGTGCCGGTGCAGCCGAGTCCGCTCGACATCTGGGCGACCCGTCCGACCCTCGACTTCGCCGAAGGCGAGCATAAAAAGCCGGTGCTGGTGCTGAACCGCGTGCCGCAGCGCAGCCCGATCGCCGGGGAGATGGCCGCCGCGGTTGCCGACCTCGGCGCCCGGCTCGCCCAAGCCAAACTCGGCAACCGTGCGAGCTTTGCGGCCAGTATGGCCGGCGGCCGCAGCGTGCGGGAATCCGCGCCCGGTACGATCGGCGCCCGCGAGGCCGCGAAACTTACACGAGAAATCCTATCACTGGCGGGATTTTGAAGGCAGGTTCGCCTGAACCGCCTATTTTTATGGCCACATTCAATTAACCAATGTGTCGTATATCAATAGTCGAGATGTGTCGTTTCGGGGCTGCCCGCCATCCGGGCATCGGCGTTGGAATCGGCGGATGTCATCAAGGCGGGCTAAAAGAAATGGTTGCCATATTCGAGAAAGGGGGATGAGCAAATGGCTCTCATAGAAATCTCGTCCTCTGCCTTCTCTCGCCGCCCTGGCGGGCTCCCCGGTAGCCGAGGCCCCGCCAGACCCCATCGTTTCAAACCTTGCGGACGGAATTCAGGCCATGCAATCGGCACCGCTTCCTGACGACGAGGCGGCACGCCTTGAGGCGTTGCACGCGCTCGAGATTCTCGATACGCCGCCGGAGGCGGAATTCGACGACCTGGTGCGCGCGGCGTCGCTGGTGTGCGGTGTGCCGATTTCCCTGATGAGCCTGGTCGATGCCCAGCGGCAATGGTTCAAGGCCAACATTGGTATGCCCACGCCATCGCAAACGCCGCGAGATATCGCCTTTTGCGCCCATGCCATTCTGGGAGAGGACCTGTTCGAAATACCGGACACCGCGAAAGATCCGCGGTTCGCCGATAATCCGCTGGTCACCGGAGATCCCGGCATCCGCTTTTATACCGGCGCCCCGATGCTCCTCAGCGACGGCAGCAAGATCGGTGTGCTCTGCGTCATCGATCGCCAACCCCGACTGCTCGACGATACGCAGCGTGAAACTCTGCGCTGCCTCGCCCGTTCCGCGGCGAATGCGCTGGAAAACTGGCGGAGCCGACAGGTGGAAAAGCGTACCGTCCTCGCGCTCAAGGCAAGCGAGGAACGGTTACGCCGGCTTTACGAATCGACTCCGGCCATGCTCCATTCGATCGACGGTACCGGACGATTGCTTGCCGTCAGCGATACTTGGCTGCTCAAGCTAGGCTATACGCGGGCCGAGGTGATCGGACATCTATTCTCGACCTTTCTGACGCCCGCGTCGCAAAACTATGCCAAGACGGTGTTGCCTATGTTGTTCGGCACCGGCAGATGCGACCATATCGAATATCAGATCGTCACCAAATCCGGCGACATCGTTGAGGTATTGCTGTCGGCGATCATCGAGCGCGACGAGAACGGGAAACCGTTGCGCAGCCTGACCGTGATCGAAGACGTGACGCTGCGGCGCGTGGCCGAGCGGTCCTTGCGCGACGAGCGGCAACGCCTGACCAATATCATCGAAGGCACCAGTGTCGGCACCTGGGAATGGAACGTCCAGACCAGTGAGGTTCGGCTCAACAACCGTTCGGCCGAACATATCGGCTACACGCTGGCCGAACTGAATCCGCTCTCGTTCCAAACCTGGCTCGACAATGTTCATCCGGGCGACAAGGTGAGTACGGGGGATCGGCT
>JAXDMU010000514.1:0-5504 GCA_034665905.1 Aliidongia sp.
AGCACGAAGCCGGTCTCGCCGTCACGGACCCGCTCGCCCAGGCAGGTCGAGCGCGACACCACGCCCGGCACGCCGGCCGCCTGGGATTCCGCGGCGGCGAGACAAAACGTCTCACCCGGATCGCCGCCATAGAGAAACAGGCGGGACTGCATCAGCGCGTCGGCCAGGGCCGGCTTGGCGACCGGCGGATGCAGCACCACGCCCATGCCGGCGAGTTCCTGCGCGCGTGCCAGGATCGGCGCGGCCAGCGCGCGCTTTTCCACCGAGCCGCCGCCATAGGTCGCAAGGCTGGAAAAGACGTGGAGTTCGGCACCCGGCACCTTCGGGTGAATGTCGGCGGCCCAGCGCTCCAGCACCCAATCCAGCCGGCGCAACGGGTTCGAGGTGAAGATCGCCCGCGGCTTCGGTGCCGCCAGACGGGGCGGCACGCGGCGGAAGATCTCGCTCAACCCATAGGAAATCACCGCGCGCCCGCCGGTCGGGACCCACCCCGGCAGGGTCGTCGCATGAAATGGCCCGAGAAACACCACGACCGGCCGGCGCCGCCACAGCCGGATCAGATAGCGCGGCTTGACGACATAGCGAGCGGGATTATGTGTCCAGAACGCCGTGCGCCGCGCTCGCGGCACCAGATCGAGCAGGCGGTGGCCGCGATTGGCGATGTAGAGATCGGCCGCCTCCGGCGTGCCCGCCTCGACCGGCGCCCAGGCGACGCCGTGGTCTTCGATCCGCGCGGCACCGCGCGCATAGGCGCGCACCCGATGGCCGCGCCGGGCGAAGCCGCGCGCGAGGCCGATGAACGAGGTCTCGGCCCCGCCGAGCGGTCCGGAATCGGCACTGCGCCCGTCGAACACCACGCCGTCATCGATCATGACGATGTCGGCGCTCACGGCTCGTCGTCCAGCCGGGCCTTGAGATAGCTCAGAATCGGATAGAGCCCGGCGCAGAGCGCGATCATGAAGCCGTAAGGCCCCTCGCGATAGCCCTTGCGCCCGACATAGCATTTCCAGAAACGCGAGACGATCCGGCGGACATTGTGACCGTAGGAGCCGATCTCGCCGGACTCGCGCAGATCGCGCGCCCGCGCACTGGTGTAGCGGTCGAGCCGATGGATCATGTCCGACAGGTTGCGGTCGACATAATGATCGAGCCGGTTGGCGAGCACCGGCCCGCGCCGACCGGTGAAGCTCAGCTTGGGATGCACCCGATCGTTGCCCCAGCGTTTCGCCCCCTTGCGGAACAGCCCGGCATAGGCCGATTTGCCGAAACTGGCCCCCCAGCCCCAGCGGACCAGCCGGGCGCCCAGATAATTATCGACCGGTATGTCGTGGATATCAGCTTCGGACATGACGACCACCCGCGCGATCTCGGCGGCCAGGGCCGGCGAGACGCGCTCGTCGGCATCGATCTCGAGCACCCAGGGGCCGGCGCAGGCGGCGATTCCGGTATTGCGCCGGTCGCCCTCGCGCTCCCAGCCGCCTTCGATGATGCGGTCGGTGAAGCGCCGCGCGATCTCGGCCGAGGCATCGGTGCAGCGGTCGAGCACCACGACCAGTTCGTCGGCAAAGCGGAGCCGTTCCAGGCAATCGGCCAGTTGAGCCGCCTCGTCATGCGCCACGACCAGCGCCGACAGCCCGGCCACCGGGTTCATGCGGCCCCCCCCGGCCGGCGCAACAGTGCCACCGCCGCCGCCTCGGCACGCTCGATCGACAAGGTGTCCATCAAGGTTCCCGTGGTGCGATGGTCGAATTCCGGGGCGGAGCACAGTTGGGCATAGGGTATCTCGGTCTCCACCACCGCCGCGCTCTCGCCCCAGGGACCGTATTGCACCGAGGGACTCGGCCCGAACAGGCCGAGCGTCCTTGTGCCGATCGCGGCCGCCATATGCATGAGGCCGGTATCATTGCCGATGAACAGCCCGACCCGCCGGAGTGCCGCCGCCACGCTCAACAGATCGGGCTCCTGCGTCACATCGATCAACCGCTCCGGCGGCACCGAAGCGAGCATGGCGGCCGCCGCCATGCGCTCATGCGGGGCGGCGAACACGGCGATGCGCGCACCCGCCATCGCGGCGCCGGGTGCGGTCAGTCGGCGGGCCAGTTCGGCGAAGCGCTCGACCCGCCACTGCTTTCCGATCCAGTTCGCGGTCGGGCCGATGCCAAGCACCGAGGCGCCGCCCGGCACCAGCCGCTCGCCCGCGATCTCATGCGGCGGCGTCAGCCACAGGCGCGGTGCCGGCGGCGGCGACAGGCCGAAGATTTTCGCCAGTTGAACCACCCGATGGGTCGAAGGATCGCCCTTGCCGGCGACCCGCCGGTGACGCGCGCGGATCGACCAGGCAAGCGCCGAGCCGCGCAGATCGACCACCAGATCCCAGCGCCGTCCGACCACTTGCCGATGGAGATCGAGCCAGTGCCTTGCATAGCTGCGCTTGTGCAGCGCCACCAGCTTCTCCAGGCCGGGCAAACCCTGGAACAAAGGCGCCGAGACCGGCCCGGCCGCGATGGTGAAGCGCGCCTCGCCGCAGCGGTCGGCCAGATGCCGCAACAGCCCGGTCGACAGCACGGCATCGCCGATCCGCGTCGCCGTAACGAACAGGATCGCCGGCTTCGCGCCGAGCGGAGGGGGGTGGATCGACATGGGTCGCTTATACCCGTGCCGCCCCCGGCTTGCCAAGGAAGCGCAACTGCGCCACCTATGCCGGTGACGCATCGATCAGCATAAGGAACCGCTGTCTTGAGCCATCTCCATTTCGCCCCGGCCGAGCCGCCGCGCGGTCTTCTGGCCCTGACCGGCGAGGATTACGAGAGCTTCCTGCAAGGTCTGGTCAGCAACGACATGCGCAAGCTCGCGCCCGACCGGGCACTCTGGACCGCGTTCCTGACCGCGCAGGGCAAGTACCTGCATGATTTCTTCGTGCTGCGCCGGGGCGGGATGGTGCTGCTCGACGGCGAGGGTGCGCGCATCGCCGATCTGAAGAAGCGGCTCGGACTTTACAAGCTGCGCGCCAAGATCGCGCTCGAGGATGTCTCGGCCGGCTACGAGGTCTGGCTCGGCTGGGGCGAAGGTGCCGGCGCTGCCCTCGGCCTCGCCGAAGCCGGGGCGGCAACCGCGTTCGGCGACGGCATCGCCTGCGCCGATCCGCGCCTCGCCGCCCTCGGCATCCGCCTCGTCGCCCCCATCGGCCAGGGTGCCGCCCTCCTCGCCGGGCGCGGCTTTATGCCCGGCCCGTGGGCCGCGTGGGACCGGCTACGCCTCACGCTGGGCGTGCCGGACGGCAGCCGCGATCTGGTGCCGGAAAAATCCATCCTGCTGGAAAATGGCTTCGACGAGCTGAATGGCGTCGCCTGGGACAAGGGCTGCTATATCGGCCAGGAACTGACCGCGCGGACGAAATACCGCGGGCTGATCAAGAAACGCCTGATGCCGGTGACGATCGACGGCCCGCTGCCCGAACCGGGCACGCTGGTGCTGCGGGAGGATGGCGGCGAGGCGGGCGAAATCCGCTCGGGCCAGGGGGATCGAGCGCTGGCGGTGATCCGGTTTGAGGCGCTGGAGATGGGGGGAAAGTTGACCGCCGGAGGAGCAAGGGTGGAGGCGATGGTGCCGGAGTGGTTGCGACAGGGATAGGATGATATACCCATAAAATGAGACGTCATGCATGGACGCACGCTTGAGTACAAGCTGTTCTGGCGGAGACTGGCGTTACCGTAGAACGCGACAGCCTCGTCATCCTTGGCATCGACGAGCAAGGCGATGGTGACACTCCATTCGTCTCACCGCAGTTGAGGAGTACTGCGGAAATCGATCAGTGCATTGATGACTTGAAGGCCACACTTGACGCGGTAGGGCGCGAGGCGAAAGCGGCTTTCCGCCGAGCCTGTGACGAGACGGACAAAATAGTCTCGGGGAAAAACTCAAACTGAGACACGGCACGACGAGTTGACGGCAGCGCCGAGCCCGTGATATCTACCATACACTCAGGCTCGACGAGCCGGCGCGTGCTCGTGACGGCCAATGGCCGGGAGTTCGCCCGCATACACCGGGATTGATCGTGACCGACTGGGCCGCATGATGCCCCGGAGCCCCACCCCATGGCGCTGATCGACCGGCCGGTTATCATCATCGGCGCGGGGCGGTCCGGCACCTCACTGCTTGATGGCGTGCTCGGCGCCCATCCCGAGATCACCATGTTCGGTGAGTTCGGCAATACCACCGGACAGCTTTGGCAGCAATTCTGGCGGGTTTCGGCGGCGGAAACCCAGCGCACCCGGCGGATCGAGGCGATCCGGCGACGCGCGCCCGAGGCCGCGGGTACGAGCGATGAAGCGATCTTCGCCCGCGTGCGCGATCTGGAACGCGACGAGCGCGGGCGCGTTGCCGGCATCATCCGCGCGGCACTCGACCAGCTTTATACCGTGACCGAACTGCCGTCGCGTTATTGGGGCTTCAAAGAGATCTGGGCCGATACGCCGGATTGGACTTCCTACGACACGGTGTTTCCCGAAGCGCTCTATCTGCACATCGTCCGCCACCCGTTCGATTTCGCGCGTTCATCGGCCGATTGGCACCGCCTGCCCTTCACCGCGCCGCAATTGCGTACCGATCTGGCCGAATGGCTGCGCTATCTGCGGCTGAATAGTGCGCGGGCCGCGACCGGCCGCTATCTGCGGATCACCTACGAGGCGCTTCGGGCCGAGCCGGAAGCGGCCTTGGCCGCGTGCTTCGAGCGGCTGGGACTCGGCTGGACGCCGGGCTGCCGCACGGCCTTCGGTCGCCGCTATGTCCCGTCGGACCAGGAATCGCCGCTGCCCGCCGACATCCAGGCCAGTTGCGACGCCGTGTCGGGGCTGGTCGAGGCGATGGCCGAACTGGGCTATGCTCTGCCGGCGGAACCGGGGCCGGTCGCGGCGGCCGGGATCGGGCACGGCGCGGTCAGCCGGATCCGGCCGGGCGAATGGCGCCTCAATCCGCCCTTTCAGGCCGATAGCGGGGTGTCCTGGACCGCCCGCCTGCATATGGCGCCGGACCTTGCGATGGTCGAGGCGCAATGCGATGATCTGGAACAGCCCTACCGCTCGGCGCTGCGGCTCTATGAAGATGGCATCGCACTCGGGCCGGCGCACAGCCTGCATGCGCTGGTGCGCGGCGCGGGGCAAGGCCGCTTTTCCCATTGGGGGCCACGGCAGATCCTGCTGTTTTCCGCGTCGGACAACAGCGATCCCAACCGGAACGGCCGGGTTTATACGATAGCGGTGTGAGGAAAAATTGGGGCGGCGGCCTTCGAAAGACGAGCCGCCCCGGCGCCATTAACCAACCGACGCAAGGCTACGCTGAATGCCGCCACCGTCCGAAGACGGCTTTGGCGGACCCAGAAAACGGGGGAATTACGGCGGTTCCCGGCCAAGATTGTGGCGGAAGTGTGATTTGTGCCGCGAGACCAGAATCGACGACGCGTGAGTTTCCCGCACAGGAAGACCCCGCTTTCCTCATTTGCCCCAAGC
>JAXDMU010000515.1:0-2990 GCA_034665905.1 Aliidongia sp.
CCAAAGTGGCGCAGCGGGCGATCCGCACCATCGGGCTTCGCGTGTTCCGCCATCTGCATGCGCTGTCGCTGCGCTTTCATCTGGAGCGCCAAACGGGCGGCCTGACGCGGGCGATCGAGCGCGGCACAAAGGGCATTGAGACGCTTCTGTCCTTCAGTCTGTTCAACATCCTGCCGACCCTGTTCGAGATCCTGCTGGTCTGCGCCATTCTCTGGCGGCTGTTCGATCCGTGGTTCGCCGCGGTCACCTTCGGCACGGTGGCGATCTATATCGCCTATACGCTGATGATCACTGAATGGCGGATCAAGTTCCGGCGCCAGATGAACGAGACCGATCAGGAGGCCAATACCAAGGCGATCGACAGCCTGCTGAATTACGAAACGGTCAAATATTTCAGTGCCGAAGAGCATGAGGCACAACGCTTCGACAGCGCGCTTCAGCGCTATGAGCGGGCCGCAGTGAAAAGCCAGGTCAGCCTGTCCGTGCTGAATATCGGTCAGGCGGCGGTGATCTCGGTCGGGCTGACCAGTGTCATGTGGCTGGCGGGGCGCGGCATTGTCGAGGGCAAGATGACGCTCGGCGATTTCGTGCTGGTCAACACTTATCTGGTGCAACTGTACCAGCCGCTCAATTTCTTCGGCTTCGTCTATCGCGAGATCAAGCAGGCGCTGATCGATATGGAGCGGATGTTCACCCTGCTCTCGGTCGATCTGGAAATCCGCGACCGGCCGGAGGCCCGGCCGCTGGTGCTGAATGGCGCCGCCCTTGAGTTCCGCGATGTCCGCTTCGGCTACGATCCGCGCCGCACGATCCTGAAGGGCGTGTCCTTCACCATCCCGGCCGGCCAGACGCTGGCCGTGGTCGGCCAGACCGGCGCCGGCAAATCGACGCTAAGCCGGCTGCTGTTCCGGTTCTACGACATCGATTCCGGCGCCATCCTGATCGATGGCCAGGAGATTCGCGCCGTCACCCAGAACAGCCTGCGCGCCGCGATCGGCATCGTGCCGCAGGACACGGTGCTGTTCAACGACACGATCTATTACAACATCGCCTATGGCCGGCCAGGCGCCACCCGCGAAGAGATTGAGGAGGCGGCCCGCCACGCCCAGATTCACGACTTCATTCTGGCGATGCCCGACGGCTACAAGACCATGGTCGGCGAGCGCGGCCTCAAGCTTTCGGGCGGCGAAAAACAGCGCGTCGCGATCGCGCGCAGCATCCTGAAGCGTCCGGCGATCATGCTGTTCGACGAGGCCACCAGCGCGCTCGACACCCATACCGAACGCGAGATCCAGCAAAATCTGCGCGACCTGAGCCGCGGCCGCACCACGTTGGTGATCGCGCACCGCCTCTCCACCGTGGTCGATGCCGACGAAATCATCGTGCTGGCCGACGGCCGTATCGCCGAACGCGGTCGCCATGCCGAATTGATCGAGCGCGACGGTCGCTATGCCGAAATGTGGCGCAGGCAGCAGGAAGCCGCCCAGGCCGGCGTGCCGATCCTGGTGCCGCCACCGTTTCACCAGCCGGTGGCGTAGGATTTTGCGCATTTCTTTAGCTGCAGATCTTGAGGCACAAGACATTTAAGCTGTTTGATATTGTCGGCACACAACCTTGACAGGAAGTTTATCAATATGCGATAAGTCGAATAGACTCGTGGGACAACCGTTACGATAATCGGAATCCGCACGAACGGAGCGTGGCAATGAACATTGCGAATCTGAGTTTACGAGTCAAATCCACCAAGGATGGCGGCACCGACCGGCCGGCCATGCGCCGCGCTCCATTGGCCGGCGGCGTCAGCGGATATCAGCTCTGGCACCGGATGGCGCGGGAGTGCGACGCCATGGCCGAGGATCTCTCGTGCCGCGGGCACGCCTTGCCACCCGATCTCGTGCTGCTGCTGGCCGAAGCATTGACCATCTTCGACCAGCCCGATTCGCTTGCGGCGAACGAGAGCCGGCGGACAGGCGGCGATGCCGAGGACGGTCTCGCCGACGACCGGCCAAAGCGCGTCAGCCCGGCGGAAGCGGCTCTTTTGTCGCAGACCCATGCCACACTCTCCGCGATCATCGCACCGGCATCGCCGGAGGCTGTGCTGCTGCTGATCGAGGAGCGGCGGCGGCGGCGGCGGTCGCCGTGGTACGTGTTCGGCCCCCTGCCAATCGTGCGGCAGATGCTGGGCCTTGCGCTGTTTTCGCTGTGCGCAATGCTCGGGGTTAGCCTGTCCGAATACATAGACCGCAAAAGCCTGAGCACAATGTTTTTGGACATGAGCGGCGTTCCGCTCTTGATGGTCGAGATTTTCCTGGTATCGGCCGCCTCTCTTGGCAGTTGCTTTCAGAACCTTCAGCAGATCAGCGCCTATATATCGGCCGGCACCTATGATCCGAGATTTCAGAGCACCTATTGGACGCGGTGGGTCATGGGCGTGATCTCGGGGTTCGTTCTGGCCGAATTGATTCACGACTTGCTTCTGGTGGCGGGGCCGGTGGCGGCAGTGCCGCTCGCAGACGCGGCGAACACGGCAGCAACCCTCGCAGCAAGCTCAGAGAAGGCGGGGGTTTCGTCGATTGGCGTGCCTTTGCTCGCCCTCCTGGGCGGCTACTCGGTCGATCTGGTGCATGGCATCTTGAGTCATATCGTCGACACGCTGGCGAGCTTCTTTCGCATCGCCTTGCCGGACCCGGCCGCTGATCGATCGCCCCCGGCCAACCGGCTCGTCCCGGCACCAAGTGCCGGCGATTAGACATCAAGGATAGCGGCGCGATCTCCTGAACAGTGACTTACTTCTTGATTCTCGTCGCATCTCCAAAGCTGGGTGGCAAAACTTGGCATACCCGATACCAGGGGGAGAGCCACAAGAGGAACGCCATGCCGCAACAAACTCGCCTCCCTTTCAACCAGCCTTCTTCCGCTCATGAATTTCCGCCACCGCGTCCTGGACATGGCGTGAGAAGACATAGTCCGCCGGACGTTGCCGGTCGAGC
>JAXDMU010000516.1:0-5088 GCA_034665905.1 Aliidongia sp.
ATGTTGAGCGCGATCTCGTTCGGTGTCTTCTGGCGCGAAGCCCCTTCGACCAGCGAAATCATCCGGTCGAGAAAGGTCGAGCCGGCACCGGCGGTGATGCGGACCTTGATCCAGTCCGACAGCACGCGCGTCCCCCCGGTCACGGCCGAGCGGTCGCCACCGCTTTCCCGGATGACCGGGGCGGATTCGCCGGTGATCGCCGATTCATCGACCGACGCCACACCTTCGATCACCTCGCCATCGGACGGAATGATGTCGCCGACTTCGACGAACACCAGGTCGCCGGCTTTGAGGGACAGGCCGGGCACCGAGTTGAAGCGCTTGTCGGCGGCGTTCGTGAGCTTTTTCGCGAGTGTTTCGGTGCGGGTCTTGCGCAGCGCCTCGGCCTGCGCCTTGCCGCGGCCTTCGGCGACCGCTTCGGCGAAATTGGCGAAGACCACGGTGAACCAGAGCCAGAGCGAAATCTGCGCTTCGAACAGAATGTTGCCACGTCCGGCAACAAGATCGCGGACCAGGATGATGGTCGTCAGCGCCGCCACCACCTCGACCACGAACATCACCGGATTGGAAAACAGGGTTCTGGGATCGAGCTTCTTGAACGAGGCCCCGATCGCCGGAACGACGATTTTGGGATCAAGGACCGAGCTTGAGCGTCGATCGTTGCGGATCGGCTCGTCGGACGTCAGAGCGGTTTGGGTCATGGCACTTGCGCTCCGGTTCAATACAGGCTGCCAGCATGCATCGCCAGATGCTCGACCACGGGGCCGAGCGCCAATGCCGGAAAGAAGGTGAGACCGCCAATGATCACGATCACGGCGATGAGCAAGCCGACGAAGAGGCCGTTATCGGTCGGAAACGTCCCGGCCGAGGGTGGTACGATCTTCTTGGCGGCGAGCGACCCGGCCACCGCCAGCATCGGCACGATGAACAGGAAGCGGCCCATGAACATCGCGATCGCCAGGGTCACATTGTAGAAGGTGTTGGCGGTCAGCCCGGCAAAGGCGCTGCCATTGTTGCCGGTCGCCGAGGTGAAGGCATAGAGGATCTCGCTAAAGCCATGCGGCCCGGCATTGGCAAGCGCGCTCAGACCGTCCGGCATGATCGCAGCCAGTGCCGTAAATCCCAGGATCGACAGCGGCAGAATGAGAATCGCCAGGATGCTCATCTTGACCTCGCGGCCTTCCAGTTTCTTGCCGACATATTCCGGGGTCCGCCCGACCATGAGGCCGGCCACGAACATCGCGACCACGGCGAACATCAGCATGCCGTAGAGGCCGGAACCGACGCCGCCGAAGATAATCTCGCCCAGTTGGATATTGATCAGCGGGATCATGCCTGCGAGCGGCATCAGGCTGTCATGCATGGTGTTGACGGCACCGCACGAGGCATCGGTCGTGACTGTGGTGAAGAGCGCGGAGCGGGCGATGCCGAAGCGCACCTCCTTGCCTTCCATATTGCCGCCGCTCTGCATCGGCCCCGCCGTCTGATCGATGCCAAGTGCGGCGAATTGTGGATTGCCCGCGGCCTCCATCGGATAGACCACGAAAACCCCGGCCAGGAACAACAAACCCATGGCACCGAACAGCGCCCAGCCCTGTCTCTGATTGCCGACCATCCGGCCGAAGACATTGGTGAGCGCTGCACCGATGGCGAAGATAAGCACGATTTGCAGGAAATCGGTGACGGCGGTCGGGTTCTCGAACGGATGGGCCGAATTGGCGTTGAAGAAGCCGCCGCCATTGGTCCCGAACATCTTGATGATTTCCTGCGAGGCGACCGGCCCGACTGCGATCAACTGCTTGCCGCCCTCGACCGTAGTCGCCTCGACATAAGCGCCCAAGGTTTGGGGCACGCCCTGCCAGACCATGAACAACGCACCCACGATCGCGACCGGCAGCAGGACATAGAGCGTCGCGCGCGTCAGATCGACCCAGAAATTGCCGATCGTCTTGGACGAACGCCGGGCAAAGCCGCGGATCAGCGCCAGCGCCAGCGCGATACCGGTCGCGGCCGAAACGAAATTATGCACGGTGAGCCCCGCCATCTGCGAGAAATAGCTCATCGTGCTTTCGCCCGAATAGGATTGCCAGTTGGTATTGGTTGTGAAGCTGATCGCCGTGTTGAGTGCCAGATCGGGGGCGAGAGCCGGCAGGTTCTGCGGATTGAACGGCAGGAGGTTCTGGAGGCGCAAGATCGCATAGAGCGAAACGGCGCAGACGAGATTGAAGATCAGCACCGCCGCGCCATAAATCAGCCAATCCTGCTCGACCGTCTCATCGACCCCGGCCAGCGCATAAAGCCCGCGCTCGAACGGCCGCAGGATCGGCGACAGGAAGGTGCGCTCGCCATTGAAGAGTCGGGTCATGTACAGGCCGAACGGCCGGACCAGCAGAACGATCAGCACACAGAAGAGCGCGATCTGGACAATTCCGTTGAAAGTCATGGGGCTAGTCCTAGAAGCGCTCGGGATGGATCAGCGCATAGATCAGATAGACCATCAGGCCGACCGAAACCGTACCACCGAGAATGTAATCGAACAGCATTCAAGCCCCCTCAAACGCGGTCGCACGCGACCAGATAAGCGAGGCCAACGCCGAAAAGCCCCAGGATCAGGGCGAGCCAGATTGCATCGAACATGGAACCGACTCCGCGGTAGCTAGGTTGCCCAACGACGTACCCTACGTTAAAAGCCTCGGCATGAAAAATCGAGGCGAAGCGCTTTCACCCCGTATAAAAAACCCATAAAAAACTATATCGGAATAAAGAAACTGTAATAGGGAAAGCCCATCGCGGCAGACGGCATTTTGCTTTGCATTCACAGTCAATCGCCAGAAAATCCGATGAGATCGAAAACATCCGATCTTAATGCTGTCTTAATGCCGCCGGCTCTGGAAACCGATAGATTTTTTATGGCCGGTTGTTTCAGTTTGTACCGTGAACGGGATAATTTGAGGCGCCGAACATGCGTATGAAAATGCCGGTGGTTCTTGCGGCAAAACAGCGTACCCACGGAAGCGGCAGCCAGGCTGTGATCCGTCATGGTGGTGACAGCGTGACGTCGGAACGGCACATCCTACAGCTACTGCTTGTACTCGGAGCCTGCTTGTTCATCGCCGCAGCCCTTATGGCGAATGGCGGATCGGCCATACTGTCGCTGTTCGCCTGCTTGGCCTGCGGCACCAGAATCGAACGCAATCACGGTCGCGGCGATTACGGCCGCACGCCGCCCGACAGCCTCGAATGAGACCGATCACATATCCAACGAAAGACCAATTCGAGCGAGAGCATGAGATGAGTGAACATCGTAGAATTCGGCCGGTAAAGCGCGATACCCTCGCAGCGAGCGGCTTTGCGATCATGTTCGCAGCGATCGTCTCGCCGGCCGCCCATGCCGAAGACGACGCAGCGGCTTGCACGGGCACACCGGGCCAGACAACCAGCCCCTATCAGAATTACGCCTGCCTCGACGCGTATCTCGGCCAGGATGTCGGGACACGCCTGCTAAATTATTACAAGCTGGAATGGGGCCAGGGTGGGCCGCCCAGCGACCCGAACGCGCCATCCTCGCACCGCGACGGGTGGCCGGCGACTCCGGCGACCAACCCACCGATTTCCTTTACCGAATGGCCCTATGGCGTCACCACGCCACTCGGCGTCACGCAGCCCAATTCCGCGGACAGCCCGTTCATGGCGGCGATCGCCAACACTTCGGTCGGCGAGTGGATGGCGGATAATCACCTGCAATTCTATGGCTGGCTCAATTTCGGCGGCAATGTCAGCAGCAATACGGTCCGACCGGGCGGCAACGCCCCGATCGCCTATCAATACACGCCGAACACGGTCCAACTCGATCAACTCGTCGTCTATCTGGAGCGCACACCCGATACGGTGCAAACCGACCATGTCGATTGGGGCTTCAGGGTGTCGGCGCTTTATGGCGAGAATTACCGGTACACGACCTCCTATGGCCTCGCCAGCTACCAGTTGCTGAAGGACAACAAGGTCAACGGATACGATTTCCCGATGCTTTATGGCGAGGTCTATATCCCGCAGGTCGCCGAGGGCCTCAATATCCGAGTCGGGCGCTACATCTCGATCCCGGATATCGAAGCGCAGTTGGCGCCGAACAATTACATGTATTCGCATTCGATGACCTATAGCTTCGACAACTACACCAACGAGGGGGTGCTGGCCTCGCTCGCAGCCACCAAGAACCTCATTCTTCAGTTGGGCGTGAGCATGGGTACCGAAGCGACACTCGGTCATTATCAGCAGACAGTCCATAACCCGGACCCAAATCCGCTCTTTCCGAACAGCACTTTTCTCAAGGATCCGGGCGCAAAGCCGTCACTCGCCGCCTGCATCCGCTATACATGGAATGACGGCAACGATACGATCTATCCATGCGTGGACGGGATCAATAACGGTGTCTGGGGTTACAATAACCTTCAATGGTATGGTTTTACTTTTTATCATAAGTTCGATGAGCATTGGCATCTCTCGTACGAACTTTATGATATTTGGCAAAACCGGGTGCCCAATTTGAACAACCCCATCGCGCAGGCGGCAGTCGCCAATGGCGGCACGCCCTTTTCGCCGCAATACATTCCGTTCAACGCGCCGAATTTGGCGAATTGCCACAACGCCCAGACGCTCAGTTGCCGGGCCACGACGATCGGCACCGTGGCTTATCTGAATTATCAGTTCTCGCCACTGGACAATATCTCGTTCCGCCCCGAATTCTATGACGATGAAGAAGGACAGCGCACCGGCACGAAGGCAACCTATCTCAATTTCGGGCTGGGCTGGCAACATTGGCTGTCACCACAAATCGAACTCCGTCCCGAGATCGATTGGGACCGGTCGATCGACGCCAAGGCATTCAACGGCAATGTCAATGCCGGCATCGCGCCGAACAAGAACTACACCGTGATGGTGGCGGCGGACGCCATCCTCCACTTCTAGCCTGGATTTCTCAAACGTGACGCGTGCACCGGGGGTCGGAATCTAATATAATTCATTTGCAACAATGGATTACCGGATTCACGAGGGTTCCCCCGATGCCGACACAGTGTATGCCAAAGCTGT
>JAXDMU010000517.1:0-4591 GCA_034665905.1 Aliidongia sp.
AGGATATTGCGCGCAATCTGGCCGGCATTCGTACCGTATTCGAGCGCTATCTGAAATTCGGCGACGGCCCGACCGACGCGATCATGCTGAACAACGCCGATTGGCTCGACCGGCTGCAATACATCCCGTTCTTGCGCGATTACGGCCGGCATTTCTCGATCAACCGGATGCTGAGCTTCGACAGCGTGCAACTCCGGTTGGAACGAGAACAGCCACTGTCCTTCCTCGAATTCAACTATATGATCCTGCAAGCCTATGATTTCGTCGAATTGGCGCGGCGCGAAAATTGCCGGCTTCAGCTCGGCGGGTCGGACCAGTGGGGCAATATCGTCAACGGTGTCGAACTCGCCCGCCGGGCCGAGGGTATTGAGGTGTTCGGCTTTACCACGCCGCTCATCACCACCGCGTCCGGCGCCAAGATGGGCAAGACCGCGGCGGGTGCGATCTGGCTCAACGCCGTCCGGCTGCCGGTCTATGATTTCTGGCAATTTTGGCGCAACACCGAGGACGGCGATGTCGGCCGCTTCCTGCGGCTCTTCACCGATCTGCCGCTCGATGACATCGCGCGACTCGAGGCCCCGAATGGGCCGGGTATCAACGAGATCAAGAAAGTGCTGGCCACCGCGGTTACCGCCCTCGCCCATGGTGCCGCGGCGGCGGCCGAAGCGGCCGAGACCGCGCGCCGCGTGTTCGAGGAAGGCACGCTCGGCGACAATCTTCCGGTGATCGAGGCGGATTTGGCCGGCGGTGTGGCGGCCTACAAGCTCCTCGTTCTGGCCGGGCTGGCCGGTTCGAACGGCGAGGCGCGCCGGCTCATCGCGGGCCGCGGGGTGTATCTCAACAATGCCGCGATCGAAAGCGGCGATCGCCTCGTCACCGTCGGCGATCTGACCGGCGACGGTGTCGTCAAGTTGAGCAAGGGTAAAAAGCATCACGTGTTGGTGCGGCCGTTAGCGCACCCGGGGCGATGATGGCGGTTCGGGTCCGAACGGGGTGATCGCGGCGCCATCTGACCGCTGCATGGCAGGCTGCCGCGCGCAACGCGGTCTTGACAGGCAGGGGGCGGCGAAGACATATCAACGCCCACTGGTGATTTGACCTGGGGTCGTAGCTCAGTTGGTAGAGCGCGACGTTCGCAATGTCGAGGTCCGGGGTTCGATTCCCCGCGGCTCCACCAAATCAGCAGGAAAACAAGGGGCCGGCGAGCGATCGCCGGCCCCTTTTTCCACTTCGGTGCATCTACCCCACGACGACCAGATGGAAGCTGCCGGGCACCGGGGTCGGTCGGCCGCCCGGCGTGGCCGGCGGGCCGAACTCGGCGGTCGGCAGATAGATCCGGCCGGTCTTGGTGTCGAGGGCGCCGGTCCGGGCACCGCGTTCGGTCGTCACCGATCCGGCCGCCGCGACGGTATGACCGTCGGATGAAATCAGCGTCAGCGTGCCGTCGCCACCGCACGGCACCAGGAACTGATGGCGGCCCGCGTCGAAGATTGCGGCATCCGGGTGCTTGCCGATCGGCACGGTCGCAATCACCGCCGATTTCGCCGGGTCGATCGCGAGCGCTACGCCGTTGGCACAAACGGTCAGCAGCACGCCGCTGGCCGGGTCGCGTGCCAGGCCGCTCGGTTCCTCGCAGCCCTTGAGTGCGATCCGGCCGGTCACCTTGCGTGCGGCGATATCGACGATAGCCAATTCGGCTTTATCTTCGATATTCACATAGGCGATGCCGTCCACGGCCTCGCCGAATTCCAAGGCACCGCCGATCTGGATCGAACCGACCGCCTTGGTGGTCGCCGGGTCGATCAGCGTGACATCGCCATTCTTGGCGTTCATCACCAGGACCAGTCCGGTTTTGGCATCCTGGATCACAGCGTCGGGGTTCTGTCCGGTCGGGATTTCGGCCACCACCTTGCCGGTCGCGGCCTCGGCAATGGTGGCGGTGTTGGTCTCGCCGTTGGTGCTGAGAATCCGACCGGTCCCGCCGGCCAGCGGCAGGACGCCGTGGACCCGGGCGCCGGGCACCAGCTTGGGCGTAACCTTGCCGGTATCGAGATCGAGCGACATCACCCCGTCGCCACGGGCCAGATAAAGCCGGCGGGCCGGGACATCGACCGATGTGAAATCCCAGGGGCCGTCTGGAATGGCGATGCGATCGACGGTTTTGAGCGTTGTCGGGCTGGCCGGATCGGCGGCGACAGCCCCGGCGGTCGAGACCACCCAGACGAGTGCGCAGCAGAGAACGGGACGTAGGATCATGACCTCTCTCCGATTGTGGAAGTGGCGGGAGAATGGCCCAAATACCCGGCCGGGTCGAGCATCCTCAGAACCGCCATTCCACCAGCCCCGTCGCTCCGATCGCGGCTTGGCCGCTTGTCCCGACCGGTTCCGTCTCGCCGGAGACCAGAAACGCGATCATGCCCGTATCCTCTTTCGGTACCCGCGCGAGGAAGCGGGCTTCGTCCGGGGTCCGCCCAATGATCGCGCCGAAGCGGGGGGTGCCGTCGCGATCATAGAGGACGGTAAAGGTTTCGATCCGGCCCGGCCCGGCATATTCATCGAGCAGCGGCGGAAGCGGCCGGCGGCCGGCATCGGCCAGCGCCTGGACGTCGTAATCGCGGGCCGCCAGACCAGCCGGCGGCGGCGTGCGGCCGAGGACCAGCGCGTGATTGCGGGTGACGTAGCCGCCGTTGCCGTAGAGCAGCCCGAAGCGCCCGCCCCGGCGCAGGTGCCGGACCATGCCCGCGGCGGCATGGCTCATATAGTTGCCGATCGGCCCGCCGGCGAAAGTCAGTCCACCGATCACGCTGGCCGGGCGGTCCTGCGGCCAGCCGATGATCCGCCGGGCCATTTTCGGGATGCAGGGAAAGCAGCTATAGAGTTCGACACAATCGAGATCGTCGGTCGTCAGGCCGTTTCGGGCCAGGGTCTGTTCGAGCACAGCCGCCATCGAGGCCGACCGGTCGTAGCGGTCCCGACGCAGGAAATCGTCCGGCTCCCTGGCCCCGGCGCCGGCCCAGAGATAGATCAGCCGGTCTTCGGCGATCCCCGCCTCCCGCGCTCGGTCCAGGCTGGTGACGATCACGGCCGCCCCCTGATTGACCGCGGCGTTGGCGACCATCAGCTTGGTGTAGGGATGTGCGATCGGCCGATTTTCCGGCGAGGGCGTGGTAATCTCTTGCGGCGTGCAGCGGCGAGGGAGCCAGGCATTCGGATTCATGGCGGCGGTCTCGGCAAGCCGGCTCCAGATTTCCCCCGATTCGGCCTGCGCTTGCGCCAGGCTCTGGCCCCAGGCGGCCCGCGTGGCGTTTTCATAGAGCGGGTAAAGGTCGGTTGGCGTCAGCAGCCCATATTTCAGTCTGAGCGGCGAGGCCATAGCCTCGGCACGGGCACGCAGCATTTCGCCGGACGGGGCGGACGCCTCTCCGGCGCGCGTTCGGGCGGCCGCCGTGCGCAACGCTTCGCCGCCGGCGACGGCCGCGACCTGGCACAGGCCGGCGGCGATGCGGTTGGCCGCATCATTGAGATAACGCACCGGCGATTCGCCGTTCGGCCCGTCGGTTACGACATGCGCCGGGGCGATGGCGAGGCGGCGTGGCAATTCCGTCATGATATCGTCGATCGGCCACGAGATCTGATTGACGATATGCAGCGAGTCGAGGGACACCAGCCAGCCGCCGCCGGCATCCCGGTCGGCGGCCCGCAGGGCCTCGGCCATGAGCCCCGGCGAATCCATCCCTTCGGTCGCGACGGCCGGCCGGTCGTTGATCTCGCCCGCACCGATGATGACGGGGATGCGGCTGGCCGGGTCGGCGGTCATGCCGCGAACGCTGCCTTGAGCGCGTCGCCGGCTTCGGCCAGGGCGACCCCGGCGGCGTCGATGACCCGGCCCATGGTGATGAAGCCGTGAATCTGGCCGGCAAAATGCCGGCGCGTCACGGTGATTCCGGCCGCTTCGAGCTTGTTTGCATAAGCCTCGCCCTCGTCGCTCAGCGGGTCATAGCCGGCCGTCAGCACATAGGCCGGCGGCAAGTCGGCGTGGCTCGGCGCCTGGAGCGGCGAGGCGCGCCAATCGGTCCGATCAGCCCTGTTCGGCAGATATTGCGCGTGAAACCATGCCTGATTGGCGCGGGTCAGCAGATAGCCTTCGGCCAGCCGCTCCTGCGATTCGTAACCGCCGATGAAATCGGTCGCGGGATAGATCAACAACTGATAGCGCAGTCCCGGTGATCCGGCGTCGCGGGCGATCAGCGCTGCCACTGCGGCCAGATTGCCGCCGGCACTGTCGCCGCCCACGGCCAGTCTCTCCGCATCCACAACCAGCGTCACAGCCTGATCGCGGACCCAGCACAGCGCGTCGAAGGCATCCTCGACCGCCGCAGGGAAGGCGTGCTCGGGCGCAAGCCGGTATTCGACTGCAATGACCGCACAGCCGGCCCGGTTGGCCAACTGCCGGCACACCACGTCATGCGTGTCGAGATCGCCGATCACCCAGCCGCCGCCATGGTAATAGACCAGGGTCGGCAGAACCGTGTCGGGGGCCGCACCGAGCGGGCGATAAAGCCTGAGCGGGATCGCGCCGTTTCGCCCGGTC
>JAXDMU010000518.1:0-2547 GCA_034665905.1 Aliidongia sp.
TGAATGCGCGTGCCGGCACAGAGCACCGTCGCGCCGGCCGAATGGAGAACCCGCGCGATGGCGCCGCCGATACCGCCGGTGGCACCGGTGATGAGCGCAGTCTTGCCGGTAAGATCGAACATGCCGAAAATTCCTAAAGTGAGGCGTGAAAGGCTTCGATATCGGCGGGCGTGCCGATCGAACGAACCGCAATATCTTTGTCGATCCGGCGCACCAGCCCGGCCAGAACCTTGCCGGTACCCAGTTCGACGATTTCGGTGACGCCCTGCTCCTTAAAATAGAGCACCGTCTCGCGCCAGCGTACGAGTCCAGTCACCTGCTCGACCAGCAGCCGCCGCAGCGTATCGGGGTCGCGCACCGCCGTTGCGGTGACATTGGCGACAACCGGCAGGATCGGCACCGCGAACGAAATTGCGTTCAGCTCATCTGCCATCACCGCGGCGGCCGGCGCCATCAGCGGTGAGTGGAACGGCGCGCTGACCGTTAGCAGAATGGCGCGCTTGATGCCGCGTTGGAGGGCCAGCGCGATCGCCTTATCCACCGCTTCCTTGTGGCCGGAGAGCACCAGCTGACCGCCACCATTGTCGTTGGCTCCGGTACAAACCAGCCCCGTGGCCGCCGCCGCGTCGGCCGCAATCGCCAAGCCCACTTCCAATTCGACATTGATCAAAGCCGCCATGGCCCCGGTACCCGGCGGCACCGCTTCCTGCATTGCCTGGCCGCGCTTTCGCACCAGCCGCACGGCGTCGGGCAGCGTGAAGGCCCCGGCGGCGGTCAATGCCGAATACTCGCCAAGCGAATGGCCTGCCACGAAATCGGCACGCCGGCTCACATCGAATCCAGCGTCGCGCTCCAGCACCCGCAGGACCGCGACGCTGGCGGCAAGCAGCGCCGGCTGCGCATTTTCAGTCAATGTCAGCGCCTCGATCGGCCCGCGGGCCATCAGGACCGACAGCTTTTGCCCAAGCGCCTCGTCGGTTTCCTCAAATACCTCGCGCGCCGAGGCGAACGCCTGGGCCAGTTCGGCGCCCATTCCCACCGCCTGGGAGCCCTGCCCTGGAAACACCAATGCCCTTTTACCCAAAACGCGACACTCCCACTCTGACGAATTCGGTGCCAGTGATAGCGCCGGGCCGATCTCTGTCAAGCGCGCTTGCGGGCCGAATGCATTTGTGTATAGTCCGCGCCTCAACTCCTTGCCGGCTCACTACCGGCTGAGGTCCGAGATGTTTGGTCGAATGGTCGGCCCGACAGGACCAGCGCCATCCATAAGGGGTTCGCGTTAATGTCGCTGTACGAATGCGTGATGATTGCACGCCAGGATATTTCGAACACTCAGGTCGAAGCCCTGATCGAGACCTTCTCGGGCGTGATCGCCGAGCAGGGGGGCACAGTCTCCAAGAAGGAGTACTGGGGCCTGAAAAACCTCGCTTACCGCATGAAGAAGAACCGCAAGGGCCATTACGTCCTGCTGAACATTGACGCGCCGTCCGCCGCCGTCAAGGAGATGGAACGGACCATGGGCATCAATGAAGATGTCCTGCGGTTCATGACCATCCGTGTCGATGTGCTGGAGGAAGGCCCGTCGGCCGCAATGCAGAGCCGCGGCCGCAGCGACGATCGTCCGAAGCGCGGCTTCGGCGAGCGCGGCGGCGGATACGGTGACAGAGGCGGTTACGGCGATCGCGGCGAATCTCGCGGCGGTGCAGGAGGGTTTGAATAATGCGCGGCAATGATCGTTCCGAGCGTCCTGACGGCGCCGCGGCAGGTGCCCGTCCCGCGGCGACCCGGCGGCCGTTTTTCCGTCGGCACAAGACGTGCCCGTTCTCCGGCCCGAACGCGCCGAAGATCGATTACAAGGATGTGAAGCTGTTGCAGCGCTTCATTTCCGAGCGGGGCAAGATCGTGCCGAGCCGGATTACCGCGGTTTCGGCCAAAAAGCAGCGCGAACTGGCCCAGGCCATCAAGCGCGCCCGCTTTCTCGGCCTTCTGCCCTATATGGTGAAGTAGGACTCACAAGATGATGGCGAGTCGGGCGTTCCCGCTCGCCATCATCGGCGGGTTGCTGGCCGGGCTGCTGTTCGGCGCGATGCTGACCGGCAGTTTCGGCGGCATGGTCCTGTTCTGGATGGCGGCACTGCCACTGTTCGTGGTCGGGATTCGCCTCGGCCTACGGCTGGTGGCCGTTGCTGGCCTCGTTGGCACGGTCGCCGTCTCGATCGGAGAGCCGGCCGTTGGGCTGGTCTTCGCGGTGATGGTAGCACTCCCTGTGCTGCTGATGACCGGGCTGACGCTATCGACGCCGCGCCCTCGCACGGCCAGGGCTTTGGTTCTTGGTCTGACGGCGCTTGGGCTGGCCTATTTCGCCGTCGCCTGCCTGCTTGCCGCCGGTCAACCGGGCGGCCTTGAGGGGTCGGTCACCGCGACGGTGAAGGAAGCCGTCGACCAGACAGCCCGGCAATTCCCGGAACTGGTTGACATTTCCGCGGAACGGCTTGACCAGATCGGGTTGTGGCTGCCGGGTTTTTCGCTGGCTCTGTGGCTGGT
>JAXDMU010000519.1:0-4154 GCA_034665905.1 Aliidongia sp.
GAACCGGGCGGTGGCTTTCAGGCAAAGAGCTGGGTCGATACCACCATGGTCAACAGCCTCAATGATCGCGGCGATACCATCGTGACCAACGAGCAAAAAGGCTGGTATCGCTGACGAGCCGACGGAAAGCGCCCAGATCAGTATAGGCGTTGCGGCGGCCAAAGCCGGTCGCTACAGCATATTTCGAATTGTGACCAGAGCCTCAATCCCCGTCGTTCGAAGTCTCGACCGAAAACCGGTCGGCTTGCCGAACACGGGGATGTTTTTTTGATGAACTGCCAATTTACGTGCATTGATGTATATGTTATCGGTTATATAGAGAATTTTTCTCGCAATAGGATTGTCATGTGCGATTTACCAAACCAATGGCGTTGGATTCGCGTGACTGGCCCGATGGCGGTTCGGTAATTATAAAATATTTTTTATATTCTATAATTTTCTTTATTATTTAAACAATAATATATTTTGCCTTCGACAAAATGATTATTGATTATATTATTGATTAATATCAATTTATTATTGACATGCTGATTGACGGGCGCCCGCAATTCCGGAACCATGCGATCATGGATGGTCGGAAGAGGGTCGCACCCTCAGCTATCCCCTCATTTTTTATATAGCAATTTCAATGCTCTATGGTTTCTTCGATAAAATGCTTGAGGATGGCCGCTGCATCATTTTGATGCCGATTACGCTCGGCCCGCCTCGAATATCCATGGGATTCGGGCGGCACGTGACAACGAATGAGTCGCCAAAGGTCCATCAAAATATCCATGGAGGATATTAAAATAAAAAATGAGGGGAGTCGTGAGGGTCGCACCATGAAGCTTGTCGGCTTTGTTCTCAGACGACCCTACACCGTAGTCGCAACCCTGATCCTGATCTGCATATTGGGACTCGGCGCGGCTTGGCGGATGCCGATCGATATTTTCCCTGAGATCGACATCCCGGTCGTCAGCGTGGTCTGGACCTATAACGGCATCAGCGCCGACGACATGCGGAACCGCATCCTGTCGCTGCATCAGCGCCAGATGGCCTCGCTGGTCGATGATATTTCGCGGATCGAGGCGACCAGCTATCAGGGTGTGGGCGTCGAGAAGGTCTATCTGCATGAAGGGGCGGATGTCAGCCGGGCCGTCTCGCAGGTCGCGAGTTCGTCGCTGGTCGTCCTCAAATACATGCCGCCCAACATCACGCCGCCGCTGGTCCTGCGTTACGGTGCGACCGATGTGCCGATCATCCAGTTGAGCCTGTCGAGCACGACGCTGCCCGACACCAAGCTCAACGATCTGGGCCAGAACACCATCCGGCCCGATCTGGCGGTGGTTCACGGTGCCGAGGTGCCGCAGCCCTATGGCGGCAAGCCGCGCGTGATCATGGCCGATCTCGATCAGGCGGCCCTCGACGCGCGCGGCCTGTCGCCGTCGGATGTCAGTGCCGCACTTCAGCATCAGAACGTCATTCTGCCGTCGGGCGACGTCAAGATCGGGCAGAAAGACTACACGCTGTCGATGAACAACAGTCCGGATGTCATCGCCAAGATCAATGATTTTCCGATCCGGCCGATCGATGGCAAAATGGTCTATATGCGCGATGTCGCGCATATCCATGACGGCTATCAGGTTCAGACCAATTCCGTTTCGGTCGATGGAACGCCGGGTGCGCTGATCACGATCCGCAAGACCGGTGGTGTTTCCACGCTGGCGGTGATCGACGGTGTGCGCGCGATCCTGCCCGATATTGCCAAGATCATTCCCAAATCGGTCACGGTGCGCGCCCTCTTCGATCAGTCGGTCTTCGTCGATGCGGCACTCGCCAGCGTCATCACCGGCGGGGTGTTGGCGGCCGGACTGACCGCGCTGATGATCCTGCTGTTCCTCGGCAATTGGCGCCTGACGCTGATTATCCTGGCGTCGATCCCGCTGTCGATCATCGCGGCCGTGCTGGTCATGAGCCTCGGCGGCCAGACGCTCAATACCATGACGCTCGGCGGCTTCGCGCTGGCGGTCGGCATCCTGGTCGACAATGGCACGGTGGTGATCGAGAATATCGAGCGCCATCTGGGCCTGGGCGAAGGGTTGGAGCCGGCGATTATCGACGGAGCCGGCGAAGTGGGGTTGCCCACCTCGCTTGCGACCTTGTGCATCTGCATCGTGTTCGTACCGGTCTTCCTGCTTCAGGGCACCGCTAAATATCTGTTCTCGCCGCTGTCGCTGTCGGTCTGTGTTTCGCTGATCGCCAGCCTGGCGCTGTCCTTCACATTGGTGCCGGTGCTGTTCAAATATCTGATGCGCCGGGTGGTGGTGCATCACGCTGGCCATGGCGCATCGCACCGGCCGAATCGCAATCCGTTCATGCTCGTTCATCGGCGCTTCGATCGGGGCTTCAACCGCTTCCGCGAGGTTTATCGCGGCACCGTCGCCTGGGCCTTGTCGCAACCGCTGCGCACGGCCGGCTTTTTTTTGGCGCTTATGGTCCTCTCGCTGTTGCTGTTTCCGGTGCTGGGCGAGGATTTCTTTCCCCAGGTCGACGCCGGCCAGATGCGGCTGCATGTCCGCGCACCGCCCGGCACGCGCATTGAGCAGACGCAAAGCTATTTCGCCCAGGTCGAGACCGCGATCCGCCATCTGGTCGGCAACGACCAGATCGATACAATGCTCGACAACATCGGCCTGCCCTATAGCGGCCTCAATATCGCGCTCAGCGATTCGGCGACGGTCGGTCCGATGGATGGCGAGATCCTGATTTCGCTGAAGCAGCGCCACACAGCGACGGCGGATCTGACCGCCCGGCTGCGACACGAATTGCCGCGGGAATTCGCCGAGTTGCAGTTTTTCTTCCAGCCGGCGGATATCGTCGATCAGGTGCTGAATTTCGGCCAGCCGGCGCCGATCGATATCCGCATCTCCGGCCCGCACAAGGATGAGGCATTTGCACTTGCGGAGAAGCTGGCACATGATCTGAAGCGGATTCCCGGCATCGTCGATGCCCACGTCTTCCAGGTGCCCAACGCACCGACGGTCAATGTCGAGGTCGATCGGGCAATGGCCGGGGGCCTTGGACTCGATCAGTACCAGACCGCGACCAATGTGCTGGTGACGTCCAACGGCAGTGCCCAGAGTGCCCCGAATTTCTGGGTCGATCCGAGCAACGGCGTCAGCTATCCGCTGGTCGTCCAACTGCCGACCTATGCGATCAATTCCTTCAATGATCTGTGGCAGATGCCGGTGACGGCGAGTGGCGGCAAGACACCGGCGCAATTGCTGATGAATTTGAGCAAGCTCGATCGCGGAACGCAGCCGCTGGTCAATTCGCAGCTCAATATCCGGCCGGTCTTCGATGTCGATGCCAATGTCCAGGGCCGCGATCTCGCCTCGGCGGCGGCCGAAATCGACAAACTCATCGATCAGGACCGGCCCGACGCGGCAAAGGCGATCTCCGTGGCGCTGAGCGGTCAGGTCGAGACCATGCGCGAGAGCTATTTCGGTCTGTTTTCCGGCATGGCGCTGGCGGTCGTGCTGGTCTACCTGTTCCTGGTCATCAATTTCCAAAGCTGGCTCGACCCGGTGATCGTGCTGATGGCGGTGCCCTTCGCGCTCGCCGGGGTGATGTGGATGCTGTTCCTGAGCCAGACGCATCTGAGCGTCCCGGCGCTCATGGGCACGCTGATGTGTATCGGCCTTACCACGGCGAACAGCATCCTGGTCGTCACCTTCGCCAATCAGCGGCTTGAAACCGGCGACACGCCCTATGAGGCGGCGCTGACCGCCGGTTACACCCGCTTGCGCCCGGTCTTGATGACGGCGGGCGCCATGGTGCTGGGCATGATCCCGATGGCGCTGGGCGTGGGCGAAGGCGGCGAGCAGAACGCACCGCTGGCGCGTGCCGTGATCGGCGGACTGATCTTCGCGACCTTTGCGACGCTGGTTTTCGTACCGGTGCTCTTCCGCCTGCTCGGGCGCCGCAAATCCGTGCCCCAGGATCTTATGGACGGAGGTTTCATTGAGAATATCTGACGCCTTTTCCCCCGATTTAACGACGAGCGGAACATGACACCCGAACCGGTGAACCCTTCTCAGAATTTCGGCGCCGATGATGGACAACGCCGCTTGCGGGAGACAGGGCGGCGCACGCAGTTCGCCGCCGGCGTCGTC
>JAXDMU010000520.1:0-12105 GCA_034665905.1 Aliidongia sp.
TCAGCCGTCGGCGATAGGGGCGGCCGAAACCGGTCGAGCCGCCATAGTTGACATCGACCACGGCAAAACCCCGTGTCGTCCACCATTGCACACCGAGCGAGAACGCGTTGGTGCTCATGGAGGTCGGCCCGCCATGGCTGATGACAATCAGCGGCGGGCGTTCTCCGGCCGGTGCGGCACATCCGGCATTGCGCGGCGCATAGAAGAACGCATGGCCGATCCCGGCCTCTCCCGTCGGAAAGCGAATCGGCTCACCGACCGAGACATCTTCCGGGGCAAGCACCGCGGGGCCGGAAGTCGCCACGATGCTGACGACACCATCTGCGATGCCGCTCCGGCGGACGATCGTCGGCGGCCCGTCCGGCGGCGTCGCGACATAGGCGAGACCATCGCCGATCGGGACCGGGCATTCCTGAACCTGGCCGAGGTTGAGTCCGGTCAAGCGTCCTTGCGTGATCAGTGCGGCCCGCCGAATACCGGCGTCGACCACGCTGCACACGACGCCCCCATCGGCGAGGAAGGCGAAATAGCGCTGTCCGAAGACCCAGGCCGGGCCGCCGATCTCGGCCTCAATCGGGGCGAGTGCGCGCACCACACCATCGCGCCAGGCATAGAGGTTCCACCAACCAGTGCGATCCGAACTGAAATGCAGCGTGCCATCCGGGGCGAAAAGCGGCTGCAACACAGACTCCGGCTCGCCACCGGCAACCAGGATCGGATCGACCACATGCCCG
The DNA here is from genome assembly GCA_034665905.1 of Aliidongia sp. GTDB lineage: Bacteria > Pseudomonadota > Alphaproteobacteria > ATCC43930 > CGMCC-115725 > JAXDMU01. The sequence continues at coordinate 735 of JAXDMU010000520.1, forward strand.
GCGCCATCAAGATCGGCGAGCCGCAGCCGAGTGCCCTCCCACGGCATGTTCGGATGATCCCATTCCAACCAGGCGAGCCGGGCGCCGTCGGGCGAGAGACGGGGTGCCGCCAGAAAATCGGGGCCGCGCACCAGCACCGTGCCGGCATCGGTGTCCGCCGCCGGTTCGAGCGCCAGGGCGACGATGGTGTTTTCCGGGTCGGTCGGCGGACGATCGCGATGATCCTCGCGCACCGCCAGGATACGGCCCCGCGGCAGGTCGAAGCGGAAATCGGCATAGCGGCAGCCCGGCGCGGCGGCAATCCGCCGCACGGCACCACCCGGCTCGATCAGCCAGACCGTACCGTCGGCATGCTCGCCATAGACGATCCAGCCGGCGCAGACGGCATAGGAGCCGCCGCCATATTCATGAACGCGGGTGCCGACATTGATCGGTGCCGGCGTCAGTTCGACTTTCCCCGCCGCCTCGCTCCAGCGCATCAGCACAGCACGGCCCGCTTCGTTCGGCCGGGCTTCGAGCCAATAGAGCGTGTCGCCATCGGCCGAAAGCGCGCCCAGACCGACGGTTTTCCCGGTCATGAGATCGGGCGTAACTGGCGAGGTCCAGCCGCCATAGGGGATTGTCGTGCGAGAGGTCATCGGGCTTCCTCGGCGGCGGGTGATCGAACGGGGGCTTGGTTGGGCCGGCGGGCTCAGGGCGCCGGCCCCTCGCCCGGCTCCACCTGAACATGCCAGGAATCGGCACGGCTGTTGGCTTCGGCCCAATCGGCATCGGTCAGGGTGGTGTTCAATTTGCGCTGCACCGCTGGATCCAGATCGACGACGCCGAGCTGCGAGCGCGTCGGGTTGCGCTTCCAGATCAGGTACCATTTCCCGGCCTCAGACGGTTCGACCTTGAACCTGCCGCCCTGCAACGTCAGGCGAACCAGCTCCTGCTGAGCCGGCGCCAAACCGGCATTGGCCGCCTTGATGATCCAGGAAACGCCGGTCAGTCGGGCCTGCTGCGCGTCCGCCGGGTCGGGCTTGGTTTCGGCCACGGCGATATAGCATTGCCCCAGATTATATTGGGCAACTTCGTAGGTATGGCCGTATTTCGCCAGCGGCTCCAGCAGTTCGATCGCCTTCAGGTAATTTCCCTGCTGCTTGAATTGCAGCGCCTGCTCATAAGCGTTGAGCGGCACTTTCTTGCCGCTGGCGGCCGGCGGCGCGTTCGACGGCTCGCCATGCGGCGCGCCGCTCGCGCCACCGCCACCGCCGCCATATTGCGCCGCTGCCGGTCCGGCCCACATCGCGAGCAGAACGACCGACGCCGCCATCCATGAGCCAAGCCCAGTTCTTCCCTTCGCCATCACTGTGTCGGTCCCCTGTTTGGTCACGCAGATCCTGCGGCCGGCATTTAGCCATTCCCGTGCGCGCGGCGCAATGAGATGGAACGCGTCGCGACGCTTGCACCGGAAGGCCGCGGACTCGATAGTGGGCGCCCGATGATACGGCTGCTCACCTTTACGCTGTTCCTGTCGCTGGCATCAGCCCGCGCGGGCGAGCTATTGCCCGAGAATATTTGGAGCCGGGCGCCCGGCCCGTCGGACGGGCCATCGCGGGCGATCGGATTTTATTCGCATGGTTGCCTGGCCGGCGGTATCGCCCTGCCGCCGGACGGCGCGGGCTACGAAGCGATCCGGCTGGAGCGGCGGCGCCTTTTCGGCCATCGCGATATTGTCGATTTCATCCAGCATCTAGGAGGCAAGGCACAGGCCGCCGGGCTGCCGCGGTTTCGCGTCGGCGATCTGGCCCAGGCACGGGGCGGGCCGCTGCCCTATGGTCATCTCAGCCATCAGACCGGCCTTGATGCCGATATCTGGTTCGCCTTCGACACCGGGCCGGTGCCGGTGTCGAAAATCCGCGACTTTCCCGAATTGGGCTCGGTGCTGGATAAAACCGGCCAGATCGATTCGCGGCTGTTCGGCCCGGATCAGGTGCGGTTGTTGAAAATGGCCGTGGCCGATCCTCGGGTCGATCGCCTGTTCGTCAACCCGGCGATCAAGCGGGCACTGTGCCGGAACTATGGCGGTGCCGTAACGGACGATACGGCGTGGCTGCACCGTGTCAGCCCCTGGTGGGGCCATGACGATCATTTCCATGTCCGCCTGCGCTGCCCGGCCGATTCGCCCGATTGCGAGCCGCAAAAACCGGTCGCGCCCGGCGATGGCTGCGACGCCGATCTGGAGAGTTGGGGCCGCCCGGTCGCCGAGCCGGCCAAGCCCGCTATCGCACCACCCCGGCCGCCGCCCCCGCCCGCGTGCCGGGCGGTCTTGAGGGCATATGTCGATTAGTTTCACTAATTACACACCCCCGCCCCAGTCAAAATCGCCTCCAATAATCCCCAACTCCCCCAACCGCGCAATAATCGCATCCGCCGCCTCTTCCGCCGACATCGTCGAGGTATTGACCCGGATGTCCGGCGCCTCCGGCACCTCGTAAGGGCTGTCGATCCCGGTAAAATGCTGGATCTCGCCGCGCCGGGCCTTTTTGTACAACCCTTTGACATCGCGCGCCTCGGCGATTTCGAGCGAGGTATCGACGAACACTTCCAGGAACTCAGCCTTCGGCAGCAGATCGCGCGCCATGCGTCGCTCGGCCCGGAATGGCGAGATGAACGACACCATCACGACCAACCCGGCCTCGACCATCAGCTTCGCCACCTCGCCGACGCGGCGGATGTTTTCGACCCGGTCGGCATCGGTGAAACCCAGATCGCGATTGAGCCCGTGGCGGACATTGTCGCCGTCGAGCAGGGCGGTATGACGCCCGATGGCGAACAGCTTCTTCTCGACGATGTTCGCGATGGTCGATTTGCCTGCACCGGACAGGCCGGTGAACCACAGCACGCACGGCTTCTGCCCCTTGAGTTCGGCGCGCGCCGCCTTGTTGATGTCGAGCGCCTGCCAATGGACATTCTGCGACCGGCGCAGCGCGAAATGCACGAGGCCGGCGCCGACTGTGTCGTTGGTGATCCGGTCGATCAGAATGAAACCGCCGGTCGCACGGTTATCGGCGTAGGCATCGAACGGAATCGATTGATCGAGGCTGATATTGCACACGCCGATTTCGTTCAAGGCCAGTGCCTTGGTCGCGACATGCTCCAGCGTATTGACGTTGACCTTGTATTTCGTGTGCGAGACCGTCGCGATGGCGGTTCGGGTGCCGATCTTCAGAAGATAGGGCCGGCCGGGCAGCATCGGCTCTTCTGCCATCCAGATCAGCGTCGTCTCGAACTGATCGGCGATCCCCGAACGGTCGTCGGCGGCGGAGATCACGTCGCCGCGGCTGACATCGATCTCGTCGGTCAGCGTCAGCGTCACCGATTGGCCGGCCCCCGCTTCGGCCAGATCGCCGTCCTGGGTCACGATTCGGGCGACCCGGCTCTTCTGCCCCGACGGCAGCACGCGGATTCGGTCGCCCGCTCGGATGCTGCCGGACGAAATCAGGCCGGCAAATCCGCGGAAATCGAGATTGGGCCGGTTGACCCATTGCACCGGCAGGCGGAACGGCCGCGCCAGCGTGTCCGCCTCGATCGCCACCTCTTCCAGATACTGCATCAAAGCCGGGCCGTCATACCACGGGGTCCGCTCGCTCCGCTCGGTGACATTGTCGCCCTTCAGCGCGGACAGCGGAATCGAAACGATCTCGGTCAGGCCGAGGCGTTCAGCGAATTCGCGGTATTCGGCGGTGATCCGATCATGGATCTCCTGCGAATAGCCCACCAGATCCAGCTTGTTGACGGCCAGCACGACCCGCTTGATCCCGATCAACGAAACCAGATAGCTGTGCCGCCGCGTCTGGGTCAGCACGCCGCGGCGCGCATCGATCAGGATGATCGCGAGATCGGCGGTCGAAGCGCCGGTCACCATGTTACGGGTATATTGCTCGTGGCCTGGCGTATCGGCGACAATGAATTTGCGCCGGTCGGTCGCAAAGAAACGATAGGCAACGTCGATGGTGATGCCCTGCTCGCGCTCGGCCGCCAGCCCATCGACCAGCAGCGCGAAATCGAGATCGCCGCCTTGCGTGCCCTGCTTCTTGCTGTCGGCTTCAAGTGCTGCCAATTGATCTTCGAACAGCATCTTGGATTCGTAAAGCAGACGGCCGATCAGCGTGCTCTTGCCGTCATCGACGCTGCCGCAGGTGATGAAGCGCAGCAGGCTCTTACGCTGCTGCGCTTCAAGATATTGCGCGATATCCGCGTCGGGCGAGGGCTTGACGGCGGTCATCAGAAATATCCCTCACGCTTTTTCTGTTCCATCGAGGCGGCGGCGTCCTGGTCGATCACGCGGCCCTGCCGCTCCGAACTGGTTGCCAGCAGCATTTCCTGGATGATCGCCGACAGCGTATCGGCCTCGCTTTCGACCGCGCCGGTCAGCGGATAGCAGCCGAGCGTGCGGAAGCGGATCTTGCGCCGCATCGCCACCTCGCCCGGCGCCAGCTTCATCCGGTCGTCATCAATCATGATCAGCGTGCCGTCGCGCCGCACGACAGGCCGCTCGGCCGCGAAATAAAGCGGTACGATCGGGATTTTCTCCAGATAGATATATTGCCAAATGTCGAGTTCGGTCCAATTCGACAGCGGAAAGACCCGGATGCTTTCGCCCTTGTTTTTGCGCGCATTGTAGAGCTGCCACAGTTCCGGCCGCTGATGCTTGGGATCCCAGCGGTGCTGCGTCGAACGAAAGCTGAAGATGCGCTCCTTGGCCCGGCTTTTCTCTTCGTCGCGCCGGGCGCCGCCGAACGCCGCATCGAAGCTGTATTTGTCGAGCGCCTGCTTCAGCGCGTCAGTTTTCATAATCTGGGTGTGGGTGGCAGAGCCATGGCTGAACGGCCCGATGCCCTGCGCCACGCCGTCCTGATTGATATGGACCAGCAGGTTGAGCCCGTATTGCGCCACGATCTTGTCGCGGAACGCGATCATCTCGCGGAACTTCCAGGTGGTATCGACATGCAACAGCGGGAAAGGCAGCTTCGACGGATAGAACGCCTTCATCGCCAGATGCAGCATCACCGCGCTGTCCTTGCCGATTGAATACAGCATCACGGGCCGCTCGGTCTCGGCGACCACCTCGCGCATGATGTGGATGCTCTCGGCTTCCAGCTGTTGAAGGTGCGTCAATCTCAACATGCGCCCGATTTCTCTTACCGCCCGGCACCGGCCCGGACCAGATTTCACGATTGGTCGCGCATAATGCCTCGCGCGGAGCGTTGCGCCCAGCCGCAAGAATTCGGCAGCGGCTATGTTGCACCGACAGAGGTAAAACTATATCGAAGCAACAGGAACGCCGCTTTTGTCGCTTGCCGGGCGGACCGGGACGCGGTCAAAATAACCGGATCTTGCGAGGGAGTTACCATGAGCACACTGACGCCGTTCCACATCGCCTTTCCGGTCGATGATCTGTCGGCCGCCCGCGAATTTTACGGCCGCGTGCTGGGCTGCGCCGAGGGGCGGAGTTCCGAGCAATGGATCGATTTCGATCTCTACGGCCATCAGATCGTGGCCCATTTGCAACCGAAATCGGACGCGATCGATGCGCACCGCAATCCGGTCGATGGTCACGAGGTGCCGGTACCGCATTTCGGCGTCGTGCTCGACATGGCCGATTGGCACGCGCTGGCCGAACGGCTGAAGGCGGCCGGCACCCGCTTCGTCATCGAACCTTATATCCGCTTCAAGGGTCAGACCGGCGAGCAGGCCACCATGTTCTTCCATGATCCAGCGGGCAATGCCCTGGAATTCAAAGCCTTCGCCGATCGGTCCCAGCTCTTCGCGAAGTGATACGTAATCGGGATCTGGACTGCACGCCATTGGTGAGGCATCGGAATCAGGGACAGTTTAGAATTGGCATAGGAATTTTGCGATAGGGTGGAACTACCCCGGTGAGTGGGTGGGCGAGGCGCCCGCCGGGAGTGCCTCACTCGAAAAACAGGTGATGAGCCGCAATTAGCTTCACTTGCAAGTTGCCATTGGTGTATGATCGTCCCAAGAGACGTTCGATCATCGGCCTCTCGGACGGCGACGATCCGCGACGGCACGTGAAGTGCTTGCTGCCACGGGAACTTCGTCCCTCTGGGAACCGGTCTGACCGGAGCAGCGAATGGTATTGTCTTGCGCGCGCTGATTCTCGACGACGATCCAGCACTCTGCCGGCTGTTCGCACGGCTGGCGGAAGAAACCGGGTTCACACCCTGCACGGTTCTCACGGCATCACAATTCGCCGTCGAGTTCAGCACATGCGTCCCGGAACTGATCATGCTCGACCTTCATCTCGGCGATAGTGACGGGGTCGAGGTGCTGCGTTTTCTCAGTGACGCCGGCTTTGTCGGGCCGATCATCCTGGTCAGCGGGGCCGATCCGCGGGTGTTGCGGGCAAGCGGCCGTCTGGGCGGGGAGATGAATCTCAATATTGCCGGCATCGTGTCGAAACCGGCGCGCGTTTCCGAACTGCGCGAGATATTGCTTGCCGCCTATTCCTCGATCGAGCCGCTGGCGCTGGAGCGGCTGTTGGCGGGTATCGCGACCGACGAGTTGCTGTTGGACTATCAACCGATCATTCAGGCGTCCTCCCGCTTACCGGTGTCGCTCGAAGCGCTGGTGCGCTGGTCTCACCCGACCTTGGGACGAATTTCGCCGGATCGCTTCATCCCGGTGGCGGAACGGGACGGTGATTGCATGGCAAGACTGACCGACTGGGTGATCCTCAATGCGGCGCGGGCGTCTGTAGCACTGGAAGCGGAGGGTTTCAGCTTGCCCATTGCGATCAACGTCTCGACGCTCAATATTCGCGATCTCGAGTTCCCCGAACGGTTTCAGAATTTGACCCGCTCGGTGCGGGTCGATCCCAGTCGGCTGAGCGTCGAAGTCACCGAAACCGCCGCTTTCGGTGATCCGGTTCGGACCAATGAGATATTGACCAGGCTTCGGCTCAAGGGGGTCGAACTGGCGATCGACGATTTCGGTACCGGCTATTCATCGCTGTCGGCTTTGAAGCAGTTGCCGTTCTCGGCGCTGAAGATCGATCGGAGCTTCGTCTCCGATCTGACCACGTCACCAGATTCCTACGCCATCGCCAAATCGGTCGCCGATCTGGCCCGGAATATGGGTCTGGCGACGGTCGCCGAAGGTGTCGAAAACGAAGAAACGGCTCGGATTTTAACGGATTTCGGCGTCGATAATCTGCAAGGCTATCTGTTCAGCCGCCCGCTGCCGCTTGCCCAAATCGTGATCTGGCTGCGCAACGCTGTCAACAAGGTCGGGGCGCTCACCCCTTCCATCAATTAAGCCCGCATCGCTGCTGCCGCCATAGCGGGGTTGATCGGGGGGCGGCGCGCCGTCATCTTGGGCGGCAATGTCCAGCACCGAGGTGGCGCTTTCGCATGTCCAGTTTCCACGAAACCGATGTCGCCATCATCGGTGCCGGCCCGGTCGGCCTTTTCGCCGTGTTCGAATGCGGCATGCTGCGCATGCGCTGCCATGTCATCGACACGCTTGAGGCCGTGGGCGGGCAATGTGCGGCGCTCTATCCGGAAAAGCCGATCTACGATATCCCCGGCTACCCCGAGATCGCCGCTCAAAACCTGATCGATCGACTGGCCGAACAGGCCGCCCCGTTTCACCCGACCTATCATTTGGGGCAACAGGTGCTGCGGCTGACCCCGACGGCGGAGGGTTTCGAACTCGGGACCTCGACCGGTGCGACGATCCGCGCGAAAGCCGTGATCCTGGCTGCCGGTGCCGGCGCCTTCGGTCCCAATCGCCCCCCGCTGGCCGGCATCGAACACTATGAAGGCAAGAGCATCTTTTATCTGGTGACGCGCCGGGAAGCGCTGCGCGGCAAGCGCGTGGTGATCGCCGGTGGTGGCGATTCCGCGGTCGATTGGGCGCTCGCCCTGACCGGCATCGCCGCACAGCTGATGGTCGTGCATCGCCGACCGAAATTCCGCGCGGCGCCGGAAAGTGCCGCCAAACTGCAAAGCCTGGCCCAGAGCGGTGCGATCGAGTTGGTCGTGCCGTATCAACTCCACGCGCTCGAAGGCGCCGGAGGCAAGCTCGAAGCCGTCATCGTCGCCGATCTCGACGGTGCCACCCGGCGGCTGGAAGCCGATGTGCTGTTGCCGTTTTTCGGCCTGTCGATGGAGTTGGGGCCGATCGCGGATTGGGGACTGGGGCTGGAACGCCATCATGTCGCAACGCAACCGGCGACGGCGGCGACCAATGTCCCCGGTATTTTCGCGGTCGGCGATATCGCCCACTATCCGGGCAAGCTCAAGCTTATTCTGAGCGGTTTCGCAGAAGCGGCACAGGCTGCGCACGCGGCGTATCCGCTGGTACATCGGGGCGAGGCGCTGCATTTCGAATATTCGACGTCGAAAGGAGTCCCGGTGGCGTGATCACCGCCGTCGCGGGGCCGACGACCGGCAGCCGGCAACAGACGCGGGTGCCATGCGCCAGAGCCGATTCGAGTTCGACCGTGCCGCCATGGAGTTCGATGAAGGATTTGACCAGCGACAAGCCGAGCCCTGCCCCGGCCTGACGACTCGCCGGCTCGCCGCGCTCGAATTTCTCGAAGACCCGAGCCTGATGCTCGGGCGCGATGCCGATGCCGGTATCGGTGACGGAAAACACGATCTCCCCGGGCTCGCGCCACGCCGACAAACTCACCTCACCGCCGGTCGGCGTGAATTTGATCGCGTTGGAAACCAGGTTGAACAAAGCTTGGCGAATGCGACGCTCGTCCAGCACCACCGTACCGATATCGGTCGGGCAGTCGAAATCGAGGGTGATGCTGAGGCGCCGCGCCCGCTCGCGGCTCAAGGCCAGAATGCCGGCCAGCAGTGCGTGAATATCGACCGGCGCGCGCTCGAGCGCGAGTTGTCCGGCCTCAATCGAGGCCAGATCGAGAATGTCGTTGATCAGCGACAAAAGCCGCTGCGAACTGTCGAGAATGCCGCGGCTGTATTCGACCTGCCGTTCGTTGAGCGTGCCGAAATATTGGGCGGTCAGAATCTCGGCAAAGCCGATGATGGCGTTGAGCGGCGTGCGCAGTTCATAGGAGACATTGGCGATGAACTCGCTCTTGAGATGGCCCGCCGTCTCCAAAGCCTCGTTCTTTTCACGCAAGGCCCGCTGCACGCGGATCGAATCGGTCACGTCGAGATAGCTCAGCAACAAATTGCCGTCGGGCAGCGGCACGGCGTTGACATCGAGCACAGAGCCGTCGCGCCGCTCGACCCGTTCGGAATGGCCGGTGTAGTTGGTCACCCGCTCGATCGCGGCGAACCGCGTGCGTTCCCAATCCTCACCGGTATCGTAGAGCGCGCGCGCCTTGTCGATCAGCGTGGCGATGTGCGGCCGGTTGGCGAGATCGGCCGGCTGTAGCTCCATGATATCGGCATAGGCGGGATTCCATAGCTTCAGCCGGCCGTCGCTGCCGAACACGGCGATGCCTTCGAACAGATTGTCGAGCGTCTCGCGCTGCACATCGATCAGCGTATTGTAGGACCGCTCGAGCGCCAGTTTGTCGGTGACGTCTTCGTAGGTATAGGTCAGCCCGCCGAACGGGTGCCGGCTGATGCGCAGCCGCAAGGTGCGCTCGTCCGGCAGATGAAGCAGCTCGTCGCGCGGCTCGACCAGATCGGCAAGCTGCGCCACCTGATCGGCTTTGAAGCGGCGGAAATCGGCGTGCTCGGGCAAGGCGCGCATCTCGCGCAGCCGATCAAGCAATTCGGGCAGGCTCGGCTCCAGGGCGAGCCAATCGCTCTCGAGATTCCACAGCCGTTCGAACGCCGTGTTGTGAAACAACAGCCGGGCGTCCGGTCCCCAGATCGCGATGGCGGTGCCGAGCGCTTCCAGCACCTCGCGATGGCCGAGGGTCAGCCGGTCGAGTTCGGCCTGCACCGCCTCGATCTCGTGCCGGTCGCGGCCGAATCCCACCGTCCCGCCCCCTTCGAGCGGCACCTCGACCAATTCGAAGGGCCGGTGTTCACCGCCGATGGTCAGGGTCTGGCGTTCGCCGACCGCCGCGGCATTCTCGACCGCGCGCACCGCCAGCGCGGCCGTCAGCTGACCGAGACCTGCCACGTCGCCGAACCGGCGATTGCCGCCGACGAGTTGAAGCCTCTCGTCGCGCCACCAGACCGGCATGGGCACGCGATCAAGCGCCTCGCGCAGTTGGACCAAATCGCGCTGGGCTGCGGCGCGGGCGCTGGCCGCCGCTTCGCGTTCGGTGATATCCGTCACCCAGACCAGCTCCAGCGACGGGCCGCCTTGAGCGGCAACGGCACGGTGACCGGAAATTTCCAGCAGCCGCGACGCCGTCTCGAGCGTCGAGACGCGCCGGAAAAAGCCATGGCCGGTTCGGGCCAGTTCCTGCAAATCGGCCCGGAGTGCCGCCAGAGCGGACGACGGCATCTGTTCGATCAGGTGATCGAGATCGAGCGGCCAGACCGGATCGCCCGCCACCCCGTCGATCCGCGTGGCTCGGCCACCGCGATATTGATAGCAAATGCCGGCAATGGTGCCGAGCGCGCCCGCCAGCAGCCCGGCATGCTGCCGTTGGCGGCGCGCATCATGAATCCCGGCGAAGGCAGCGGCTGCCAGCACCATCAGGATCGCGGCGGCGGCGCCAAGCGCGAGCAAACTCATCCTCCGGCTTCCACAGGCGAGGCTCGCTTGCAGATCGGCACGCAGGGCGCAAGGCTAATGGGTTCGGCGAATGGTGAATACATCGTTACCAATGGTAACGGCTATGGCGCGATATCACAAGAGATTGGCCGCAACGCCCGGGCCTTCGGCGAACAAAATACGGTCGCACCGCTGTGATGTTAGCCAAAAGAGCGCTCGCCCGATCTGGTGGCGGCTCGGCAATCACGCTATGGGCGAGCGAATCGAAATTTTCGCTCAATTCACCCGCCCGGTCGCGAGGCTCAGTAGCGGTAGTGATCGGCCTTATAGGGTCCGGCGCTTTCGATGCCCAGATAATCCACCTGCTTCTGGGTAAGCTTGGTCAACCGCACCCCGAGCTTGTCCAAATGCAGCGCCGCGACCTTTTCGTCGAGATGCTTCGGCAGCACATAGACCTTGTTTTCGTATTTTGCGTGATTGGTATAAAGCTCGATCTGCGCCAACACCTGATTGGTGAATGACGCGCTCATGACAAAGCTCGGATGACCTGTTGCGCAGCCGAGATTGACCAGACGTCCCTGGGCCAGCACGATCAGGCGCTTGCCGTCCGGAAAAAGCACTTCATCAACCTGCGGCTTGACTTCGTCCCAGACATAATTGCGCAGGCTGGCGATCTGAATCTCGCTGTCGAAATGGCCGATAT
>JAXDMU010000521.1:0-2539 GCA_034665905.1 Aliidongia sp.
TGCCCGAGATCGTCGAAATTCCGGATCATCCCTGGTTCATCGGCGTGCAGTTCCATCCCGAACTGAAGTCCAAGCCGTTCGATCCGCATCCGCTGTTTACGTCTTTCATTCGCGCAGCGCTCGATCAATCGCGCCTGGTCTGAGCCGGAGCTTTTCCGATGTCCCATCCGCCGCGCCACGTGACGATTGGCCCGCTGACGCTCGGCAATGATCTGCCGCTGGTGCTGATCAGCGGCCCGTGTCAGCTGGAATCGCGCGACCATGCCTTCGAATGTGCCGCGGCCCTGGTCGAGATGACCCGGAAAGCCGGCATCGGCCTGATTTACAAAACCTCGTTCGACAAGGCCAACCGCACCTCGCTCAAGGCGGCACGTGGGGTCGGCCTCACGGCCGGCCTGCCGATCCTGGCCGAGTTGCGAGAGCGCTTCGGCATACCGGTGCTGACCGATGTGCATCTGCCCGAGCACTGCGCCCCGACCGCCGAGGCGGTCGATGTGCTGCAAATCCCGGCGTTTCTGTCGCGCCAGACCGATTTGTTGCTGGCCGCCGGCGCCACCGGGGCCGCGATCAACGTCAAGAAGGGCCAGTTCCTGGCGCCGTGGGATATGGCGAATGTCGCAGCCAAGATCGCCAGCACGCGCAATGAACGGATTTTGTTGTGCGAGCGCGGCACCAGCTTTGGCTACAACACGCTGGTCTCCGATATGCGCGGTCTGCCGACCATGGCCGCGACCGGCTATCCGGTCGTGTTCGACGCGACCCATTCCGTGCAGCAGCCGGGCGGGCAGAGCACGTCATCCGGCGGCGATCGGCGCTTCGTGCCGGTGTTGGCGCGCGCCGCGGTCGCGATCGGTGTGGCCGCCGTCTTTGCCGAAACCCATCCGGACCCGGACGCCGCCCCGTCGGACGGGCCGAACATGGTGCCGCTGAAAAACATGCCTGATTTGATTGAAACTTTGCTCGCGTTCGATCGGTTAGCCAAAGCGCGACCGGTCGGTACGATCGGCTGAACCAACGTTCCTCAAGGAGGCATTCGTCCCATGTCCGCCATTCTCGACATTCAGGCGCGCGAAATTCTCGACAGCCGTGGCAACCCGACCGTCGAGGTCGATGTCACGCTGGAAAGCGGCAGCGTCGGTCGCGCCGCCGTGCCTTCGGGCGCTTCGACCGGCGCCCACGAGGCGGTCGAGCTGCGCGACGGCGACGAGGATCGCTATGGCGGCAAGGGTGTGCTCACTGCGATCGATGCGGTCGGCGGCGAGATCTTCGATCTGCTGTCAGGGCAGGACGCCGACGACCAGATCGGCATCGACCAGATGATGATCGATCTCGACGGCACGCCCAACAAGTCCCGGCTGGGCGCCAACGCCATTCTCGGCGTGAGCCTGGCCTGCGCCAAGGCGGCGGCCGACGAGGTCGGCATGCCGCTGTTTCGCTATGTCGGCGGTGTCTATGCCCGCACGCTGCCGGTGCCGCAGATGAATGTGATCAATGGCGGCGCCCATGCCGACAATCCGATCGACATCCAGGAATTCATGATCCTGCCGATCGCGGCCGAGAACATGTCCGACGCGATCCGCATGGGGGCCGAGGTCTTTCACGCGCTGAAGAAGCAATTGAAGGATGCCGGCCACAGCACCAATGTCGGCGACGAGGGCGGCTTCGCGCCGAATCTCGTGTCGGCGGACGCGGCGCTCGGCCTGCTGATGAAGGCGATCGAAAGTGCGGGCTATGAGCCGGGCGAGGATGTGGCGCTCGGTCTCGATGTCGCTGCGACCGAGTTCTTCAAGGACGGCCGCTATCATCTCGACGGCGAAGGCAAGATCCTCGATGCCGACGGTATGGTGGCCTATCTCGACGAGTTGGTCGGGCGCTATCCGATTGTCTCGATCGAGGACGGCATGGCCGAGGATGATTTCGAGGGCTGGTCGGCGCTGACGGCGGCGCTGGGCAAGCGTGTCCAACTGGTCGGCGACGATCTGTTCGTCACCAACCCCAAGCGCCTCGCCGAGGGTATTCAACGCGGACTCGCCAATTCGATCCTGATCAAAGTCAATCAGATCGGCACCTTGTCGGAGACGCTGGAGGCGGTCGAGCGCGCCCATCGTGCGGGCTATACCGCCGTCATGTCGCACCGTTCGGGCGAGACCGAAGATTCGAGCATTGCCGATCTTGCGGTCGCGACCAACTGCGGGCAGATTAAAACCGGGTCGCTGTCCCGGTCCGAGCGGCTGGCCAAATACAATCAGTTGATTCGCATTGAGGAAATTCTCGGTGACGGCGGGCGCTATGCCGGCCGGGGGATCTTGCGGGCGTAGGCGTATTGCTTCGTAGGACTTGCGAGGGTGCGTGCGGCGTCCGACGGGACGCCGGTTTCGAGAAAAATTTCTTTTGCTGCGAGGTCATGATTGACCGGGCGGGCGTTCGGTGATTGACTCTTGATCATGGATATTGCCCGCTTCCTTCGCCGACAGCTAAAATCTATTGTCGCACCGACGATTGGCTTCAGTTTGTCGTTGTATTTCGGCTATCACCTGCT
>JAXDMU010000522.1:0-3579 GCA_034665905.1 Aliidongia sp.
GTGGCCATGATGATCTTGCCGAGCCAGTTTGATGAGGCTTTCCGCATTCCTCGAAGCATGGGTCCAACTTGTTTTGCAGGAGGGAACCGGGTTGCGCCCCGCGGAATTCGGGTTCGAATTCCGCAAAAGGACGTCACCGAGTTGATAAAGCATCATAAAGTGGCAGCCGCTCCGTCGCAACCGTGGCGGGGAGGGCCAATTTCTGCGGTAAACGGCCGGGCGATCGCCCGGCAGGCACTACGACAGGTATCTGGAATAGCTCGCCGCGCTCTGATAGCGCATGCTTGACCTAAATATTTGCGAGAATCCTGCCATGTCCGCCGAGATTCGGCCGCTGATTGCCGGCAATTGGAAAATGAACGGCCTCAAGGCCTCCGCGGCCGAACTCCAGGCCATGCTTGTCGGGGCAGCGCTGGTTGGTGCCAAGGCGGATCTGCTGGTGTGCCCGCCGGCGACGCTGATTGTCCCTTTCGCGGAAAAAGCACGCGGCTCAGCCCTCGCGATCGGCGCGCAGGATTGCCATCCCGAGCCGTCGGGCGCCCATACCGGCGATCTTTCTGCCGAAATGCTGGCCGATGCCGGCGCCCGCGCCATCATTGTCGGCCATTCCGAGCGGCGCGCCGATCACGGCGAAACCGACGTGTTGGTCCGGCGAAAGGCCGAGGCGGCCTGGCGCGCCGGCGTCACCGCCATCGTCTGCATTGGCGAGACCCAGCACCAGCGCGATTCCGGGCAAACCCTCGACGTCTGCGGCACACAACTCGGCGGTTCGGTGCCGGACCAGGCAAGGGCCGACAATCTGATCGTAGCCTATGAGCCGGTCTGGGCGATCGGCACGGGCGTGACGCCAACTGCAGGAGATGTCGAGCAAATCCATCGATTTATCCGAGATCTTCTCACGGCGCGATTTAACGCTGAAGGGGCTAAAATCCGCATTCTTTACGGCGGCTCGGTGAAACCCTCAAACGCCACGGAATTGATGGCGGTGGCGAACGTCAATGGCGCACTGGTCGGCGGTGCCAGCCTGAAAGCGGCCGACTTCCTTGCGATTGCGGCGAGCTGTCCCTAACTGTCGTAAATCCCGGAGAATTCACGGCTTTGGCCATCCCTTCGGGGGTGACAACGCCCTGTGCAATCGTGTAACACCGCGCGAATTCAAACCCCGCAAGCCCAATGTGCAGCCGGATGCCGGCGTTTTGGCCTTGTGACGGAAGGTAGAGATGCAGACTGTCATTATCGTAGTCCACCTGATGATTGTTGCGACGCTGATCGCGACCGTGCTGCTGCAGAAATCCGAGGGCGGCGGCCTCGGCGTCGGCGGCGGCGCCGGCTTCATGTCGAGCCGCGGCACCGCGAATTTGCTGACGCGCACGACGGCGGTTCTTGCGGTGGGCTTCTTCCTGACCAGCCTCGTGTTGTCCTGGCTTGCGAGTTACGACCGCAAGCCGAGTTCGATCATCGACGGCAATCCGGCTTCGCAGTCGCAGCCGGTAAGTCCGGGCGCTCCCGCGCCGCCGCTGTCGCAGGGTGGCGGGGTGCTGGATTCGCTCAAAAAAGCCGACGAACGGCAGCAGAACCCGCCGGCGCCGGCAGGTCCGCAAGCGCCGCAGTCGCAATAAAGTAGGGTGGCTATGCAGGATAACGGCTAGTCTCCTGCATCAGAACTCTTCACCAACGTACTGAAAACGCATTAAATTTCACGTCATCCACAGCCAAACAAATGTTTGGTTCGGTTTGCGATTCGTTTTTGCGAATCGTGCCGATGGCCTTAAAGGTTAAGTCCCATGGCGCGGTACATTTTCATCACCGGCGGCGTGGTTTCTTCGCTCGGAAAAGGTCTGGCTTCAGCGGCGCTTGGCGCGCTGCTGCAGGCGCGTGGCTACAAGGTTCGGCTTCGCAAGCTCGATCCCTATCTCAATCTCGACCCCGGAACGATGTCGCCGTACCAGCACGGCGAAGTGTTCGTGACCGACGATGGGGCCGAGACCGATCTCGACCTCGGTCATTATGAGCGCTTCACCGGGCGCCCGGCCACCAAGGCCGACAACATCACCACCGGGCGCATCTATCAGGACATTCTGACCAAGGAACGCCGCGGCGACTATCTCGGCGCCACGATCCAGGTGATCCCGCACGCCACCAACGCCATCAAGGAGTTCATTCTCGACAGCAATGACGAGTTTGACTTCGTGCTGTGCGAGATCGGCGGCACCGTCGGCGACATCGAGGGGTTGCCGTTCTTCGAGGCGATCCGCCAGATCAGAAACGACCTGCCGCGCGACCACGCCATCTACATCCACCTGACGCTGTTGCCATTCATCCCGAGCGCTGGTGAACTCAAGACAAAGCCGACCCAGCACTCCGTCAAAGAACTGCGCTCGATCGGAATCCAGCCGGACATTCTGCTCTGCCGCACCGACCGGCCGATCCCCAAGGAAGAGCGGCGCAAGCTCGGCCTGTTCTGCAACGTGCGCGAAAGTGCTGTGATCGAGGCCCGCGACGTCGACAACATCTACGCCGTGCCCGAGGCGTACCACGCCGCCGGTCTTGATGATGAAGTGCTCGCGGCGTTCGGCATCACGCCGAAGGCAGCGCCGGACCTGCAAAGCTGGCATGTCATCAACGAGCGGGTGCGCAACCCCGAAGGCGCGGTGACCATCGCGATCGTCGGCAAATACACCGGCATGAAGGATGCCTATAAATCGCTGATCGAGGCCCTGTCGCATGGCGGCATCGCCAACAAGGTGAAGGTCAATCTCGATTGGATCGAGAGCGAGGTGTTCGAGAACGAGGATCCCGCGCCGTTCCTTGAGCACGTCAACGGCATTCTGGTGCCCGGCGGCTTCGGCCAGCGTGGCGCGGAGGGCAAAATCCGCGCGGCGCAATTCGCGCGCGAGCGCAACGTACCTTATTTCGGCATTTGTTTTGGAATGCAGATGGCGGTGATCGAGGCCGCGCGCAATCTGGTCGGCATCGAGCAGGCGAATTCGACGGAGTTCGGCCCCACGCCCGAGCCCCTGGTCGGCCTGATGACGGAATGGTTGCGTGGCAATGAGCTGGAGAAGCGCTCGAAAGCCGGCGATCTCGGTGGCACCATGCGCCTCGGGGCCTATTCCGCGGCGCTCAAACTCGGCAGCCGGGTGTCGGAAGTCTATGGCGGCGCCACCGAGATTTCGGAGCGCCACCGCCACCGCTACGAGGTCAACACCGCCTACAAGGACCGGCTCGAGCAGCACGGCTTGCGTTTCTCCGGCCTCTCACCTGACGGGGTGCTCCCGGAGATCGTCGAATATGAGGACCATCCGTGGTTCATCGGGGTGCAATTCCATCCCGAACTGAAATCGCGTCCATTCGAGCCGCATCCTTTGTTCGCGTCGTTCGTCCAGGCCGCGATGGTACAGTCGCGGCTGGTTTGATGCTATGCATCGGCGGCCTTTGACGGGCGCGCCGATTGTTGCGACAAAACAATCCCCGCACTTGCAAGAACAGATCAGAGAACAGATCAGGGAGTTATGTCGATGATTTACGAGACCCGTGTCTATCGTTGCCTGCCAGGCCGCCTGCCGGCGCTGCTGAAGC
>JAXDMU010000523.1:0-4050 GCA_034665905.1 Aliidongia sp.
GCGCTGGCCCAGCAGGATCTGGTTCTGACCGCGGGCAAGCCCTACGCCGTGCTCCGGCTGCACCGAAACGCGACCGGGGAATGACGTACCGATGAGGACGCAGCACACCGACCGGGGACAAAAGCCATGAGCCAAGCCTGGCGGCAGGGCCTGTTCTGGGTCGGCATCATCGCGCTGTTCATCGTCACCGTTCGTGTGCTGAGCAGCATTCTGCTGCCCTTCGTGGTCGGGGCGGCGATCGCGTTTTTCCTCGATCCGGTCGTCGATCGGGTGGAAAAGCTGCGCGTCTCGCGTACCTTGGGGACATTGCTGGTCCTGGCGGCATTCCTGCTGCTGATCGGGGCGTTCCTGCTGCTGCTGGTGCCGCTGCTGGAGGCACAGGTGATCCAGCTCGTCTCCCGCTTACCGACCTATCTGGCCGCGGGCCGCAATCAGCTCGACCATCTGTTCGAACTGCTGCAAGACACCCTGGCCCCCGAGGATATGCAGAAGCTGCGCGATGCCGCCGGGGCCAAGATCGCCGATCTGGTCGCCGGGGCCGGGCAGTTGGTGACCGGGGTGCTGACCGGCGGGGTGGCAGTCGCCAGCATCCTGTCGCTGCTGTTCATCACGCCCGTCGTGTCGTTCTTCCTGCTGCGCGACTGGGACCTGATCGTCGCCGCGATCGATTCCTGGCTGCCGCGCCGGCAGGCCCGGACCATCCGCGAGCAGGCGCATCTGATCGAAGCCACCTTGTCCGGCTTCATCCGCGGCCAGTTTTCGGTGTGCGCGCTGCTCGGGGTGTATTACGCGATCGGCCTGACCGCGATCGGCCTTGATTTCGGCCTCGTCCTGGGATTGATGGACGGGATGCTGATCTTCATCCCGTTCCTGGGCGGGCTGGCGGGCGGGCTGTTGTCGGTGACGCTGGCCTTCGCCCAGTTCGGCGATTGGCACCGGCCGCTCTACATCGCGATCCTGTTCGTCGTCGGCCAGTCGCTCGAAGGCAACATCATCACGCCCAAGCTGGTCGGCGACCGGGTGCATCTGCATCCGGTCTGGATCATCTTTTCGCTGCTCGCTTTCGGTGCGGTGTTCGGGTTTCTGGGCGTGCTGATCGCCGTACCCTTCGCCGCGGTGATCGGCGTGCTGCTGCGCTTCGCACTCGCGCGATATCTCGCCAGCCCGCTCTACGACCCCGATCCGGCACCCGAGCCATGAGCCATCAACTGCCGCTCGATCTGCCGCACCGTCCGGCGCTCGATCGCGATGCCTTTCTGGTGACCGACGCCAATGCCGCCGCGGTCGCCTGGATCGATCGGTGGCCGGAGTGGCCGGCACCGGCGCTGGTGCTGCAAGGCCCGCCGGCCGGTGGCAAATCGCATCTGGCCGGCGTCTGGCGCGCGCGCGCCGGGGCCGGGATCGTCGAGGGTGCGGCACTCGCCCCCGAAACCGTGCCCTTGTTGCTGAATGAGGCGCGATGTTTGGTCGTCGAGGCCGCCGAGGCGGCGCCCGAGGCACCACTGCTCCATCTCTATAACGGCCTGGCCGAGCGCGGTCGGCATCTGCTGCTGACCGCGGCCGCACCGCCATCGCGCTGGGGCATCGCATTGGCCGATCTGCGCTCGCGGCTGAATGCGCTGCCGGTCGCCGAAATCCTGCCGCCCGACGACCGGCTGATGCGCGCCGTGCTGATCAAGCTCTTCGCCGACCGGCAGCAACTGGCCGTAACCTCGGCGCTGATCGATTATATCGGGCTCAGGATCGAACGCTCCTTCGCCGCCGCCCGGCGCGCCGTGGCCGCGATCGATGCCGCCTCGCTGGCGGAACGGCGCCCGATCACGATCCCCTTGGTCCAGCGCGCCTTGCGGGAAATCGGTGCGATCGAAGGGGAGTTCGAACCATGAAATCGTTCGTCGGCGCCGCCGCCACCGGAAAGCCGGACGGGAAGTAACCCGGCCATGGATCTGGACGAATATCTCGAAAAGCTCGCGGCCGAAGGCTATCGCCAGCAACTGGCCGACGAAGAGAACGTGCCGCGCAGCCTGCCCTTCTTCGCGGCGTCGCTCGCCGTGCTGGTGGCGATTTTGGGCGCCATCCGGGAATGGATTCCGGCGCCGGAATGGGCGGGTTATCCGGGCGCGATCTGGGGGTTGCTGGGTGCAATCGCGCTCACGCTGCTGACACTCATCGGTTTTCTGGGTGTTGCCGTGCGGGGACGAAAATTCAGATACATCATGAATGAGGCGAAGATCGCGGCCTATGCCGACCAGTTGCTCGGCTTTTATGAACAGAGTCCGAATTTGACCGAGGCAGAACGCAAGATTGCCGCCCTTGAAGATTTACGGCTGATGCTCACCCGGCAATATGGCGAAGCGGCGATGTACAATCGCGCCCTCAATTCCCGCCGCGCCGGTGCCCGCGCAACGGCCTTCGAAGCGCTGATTATCACCCTGCTCTTGGCATTCATGCTGATCGCGATCATATTCTGGCATGGCCGCCCAGGAGACGCCACAGGAGACCGCAATGTCGGAGCCGTCCAGAGCCAAGATCGAGGAAGCGCGCAAGCGGGAAAGTTACACGGATGCCCAAGGGATTGTGCATCACAAGCCGACCCCGCCACCGATCCAGATCATCAAGAAAGGCGCGTGGTCGTTCCCGCCCCTTCCGCCGGATACGTCGGTCCCATCGAAGAAAAAGTGAACGGCGCGGTGCCGGCATTCTCAGTGTCGCCGATTCGGCTTTCTTCTCCTCTCCACCCTTGGGGGCTTCGATGCCGAGTGAGGTGGGGGCTGCCTCGGCCATGTCTTGTATCGAAGGGGTTTTCCCCTGTTATTTCAGAGCGTTCCCCACCTCTCCCGGCCTCTCCGCCCCAATAGGGTAGAGAGGGGAAACGAGCGCAAACTGCCATAATGAGAATTGCTGGCGCGGCGCCACCGGGGATTTGGGGCGCACCGTCAACCGAAGCGGAGAAGCCGGGGCCAAAGCCAAAGGCGCGATAGCCGGCTGGGCCGAACGGGAGCCGAGCCCACCCAAGGCCGCGCGCGATGGCGCCTTGCCGGCCTCGCAACCGCTGAGGAACACGCATTCCACCCCGCCGCCGGCAAAGGCTTGGCGCAGATCCGCGGCCGAACGCGGATCGCCCTGGCCGCGCTCATCCTCGAACAGGAACACCGCACCATGCTCGCCGGCTTGGGCGTGGCCGCTCAGATGGACGACATGCGGCTTGAACTCGTCGTTGCGTTCGACCAACTCGTCATAGGTGCCGAGATCGCCGCTCTCGACCACCGTCTCCCCCGTCCCTGGCTGAGCGCGCGCAGCAGCATCCCCTCCTCGCGCTCGTGATCCAGGGTTTGCTGGTCGGTCGGCGCGCAAACCATGTAGAGGACGCGGAGCGGCCCCGGCCGCAATGCTCCGGCGGGGGCTTCCGGCACGCGATCGGTCCAGGGAAAGCGGCGCAGGCGCCAAGCGGGATCGGCGCCGACGCAGTCGCTGCCCGGCGGGCGCCACAATTCCCAGGGCAAGTTGAGGATCGCCGGACACTCCGACGCCACGGTCAGGATGCGCTCCCCGCCGGTGCCGAGCCGTTGGGCGAGTAGGGTCCAGAGCGGCGCAAACCAGATGTCGTGCAGAACGGCGCCGAGCGCTTCCGCCGCGCCTTGGGCGAATTGCGGCTGCGAATCGGGCTCGAACAGCCGGGCATAATCCGCCGCCATGTCGCGAATCGCCGTGGCGTGTTCGGGCGGCAGCGCGCGTTCGACGCCCAGAATTTCGCCATCCAGGGCGATCCAGCCGGTAAATCCGGCGTCGGCTTCGATGATCGTCATGAGGATCGTTCGTTCCGCCACACCGGCCCCCTCGCGCGAACGCCATGAACGCTGGAGTTTCATTTTTCGGCGGTTAAGGAGCAAGCCGTTCTTACCGCCGAGTTGAGATCGAGCGCGGCCTTCACATTCAGGCACGGGCCTTGGCGGGCGACGAAGTGAGTGGAACTGGATTTCGGTCCTGTCTTGCCGCTACGGTTCGGAACGAGGGGATACGTCTTCTGAACGCATCGATATGCTTGACGTA
>JAXDMU010000524.1:0-4349 GCA_034665905.1 Aliidongia sp.
AACTGGCCGCCGGATTTTTCCTGTGGCGTTCGGGCGCCGAGGGCTACATCCAATGGCACGGCCGCCTGCCGACAGCGGACCCGTTCGATCCGACCGACGGGCGCGAGGCCGATGTCATGCTCCTGCCAGTGACGGCGCAATCCTGCCTCGCCGTGCCCGATGTCGATGCGCAATTGCTGCGCTTTGTCCGCGGCATCGACGATCTGCGCTGGATGCTGTGGCTGGAGGGGCAGGCGAAGAATGGCGGCGAGGCTGCGACGCTGCTCGCCCGCATGCGCGGCGCGGTGCCGGGGCGCTGGTCGATCGATGACCAGCCCAAACTCGATCTAGTGGCCTTGCGCCGCGACCTCGCGGCGTTGGCGCGGCAGGCGCGGTGAGCGAGGTGTCATCTGCGGCACCAAGGCGTCGCCCCCGACATTGACGGGATGGCCGGAGACGTTCAGGCTCGTCCTGAACACGCTGTCATAGCCCTGGCCGAATTTGAGCGGTGCCACCGCGAAGACCGATGGGATCGGCGCGTTCTTCGCCGCCTCGGTTCGCGCGAATTGCTGGGCGATCGCCGCCCGGCTCGTCGGCGCATAGGTGCGCGCCCTCAACGAAACCGCTCCAGCGCATAGCGATCGGATCGTGACGAGTCGCCCCTCTGGCGGCCGCCCAATCGGTATTCATCTGCGATTGCCGTCAGGTTCCCAGCGTTCGATGCCGATTATCGACTTCCAACGCGCGATGTGGCCCGTTACCTTCCGTGCCTGCAATCGATCGCGCCGGAGTCCCCAGATCCATGACCACCGACCAGAAGAACCCGCTGGCCGAGGCCATGGCACTGCATCAGGCCGGGGCACTCGACGAGGCGGCGCGGCGCTATCTGCGGATTCTCCAGCGATCGCCGCGCGACTTCAATGCGCTGCATTTCCTCGGCGTTTTACGCCTGTCGCAAGGCAAGCCCGGCGAGGCGGTGCGCCTGATCCGGCAGGCGCTGGCGATCGATGGCCGCTTTCCCGATCCGCACCTGAATCTGGGCAACGCGCTGGCGGCGCTCGATCAGATCGATCCGGCGATAACCAGCTACCGGGCGGCGCTGGGGCTCGACCCGAACCTGCCGCAAGCGCATTACAATATCGGCAAGGCGCTGAAATCGCAGGGCAAGCTCGATGAAGCCGTGACCGCGTACCGCCACGCTGTGCAACTGGCGCCCGGCTATGTCGAGGCGCTGTATAATCTCGGCAATGCACTGAAGGCACTTGGGCGCCTCGACGAGGCGCTCGCCTGCTACGATCGGTTGCTGCCGTTGAAGCCCGACCTCGCCGAAGCGTGGCTTAATCGCGGCGACGCCCTGCGCCTGCTGTATCGGATCGAGGAGGCGGCGGCGAGCTTTCGGCAGGCGCTGGCGATCGAGCCCGGCTCGCTTGAGGCGCTGAACAATCTCGGCAATGTGCTGTCGGCCATAAAGCAATTCGAACCGGCGCTCGCCTTCCTGCATCAGGCGGCACGGCTGGCACCGCAATCGGTCGAGACCCAGGTCAATCTGAGCAATTGCCTGTGCCGCGCCGGCCGCCTGGACGAGGCAGCCAGCGCGGCACAGGCGGCGTTGGCGATCCGGCCCGATGCGGTCGATGCCCATTACACACTGGGCCTGATCCAGAGGGAGCAGGATCGGCCGGGCGAGGCGCTTGCCAGCCTGACCCGCGCGCTGGATCTGGCCCCGGCGCGCCAGGACGTGTTGTCGATCGCCGTCGCTATCGCCGACCGAAGCTGTGACTGGGAAGCGGCCGCCACCTTGACGGCACGGCTTGACCGGCATCGGGCGCAAGGCGATCTGGCGATCGAACCGTTCTATTTTTTCTGTCGGAATCAGGATGCGCGCGCGCAGCGCCTGTGCGCCGAAAATTACGCCCGAAACAATGGCATCGCCGCGCGGCCGGCGATCTGGCGGGGCGAACGATATCGCCACGACAAAATCCGCATCGCCTATCTCTCGGCCGATTTCTGCAATCATGCCACCGCCTATCTGATGGCGGAACTGTTCGAGCGACACGACCAGATGCGCTTCGAAACCACCGCGATATCGTTCGGGCCGCGCCACGGAGACGAATTCGGGCTTCGTGTGGAAAATGCGTTTACCCGCTTCATCGATGTGACCGGCCGGAGCGACCGCGACACGGCGCTGCTGCTGCGCGACCTGGAAATCGATCTGGCAGTCGATCTGAAGGGCTATACCCGAGACAGCCGGCCCGGCATCCTGGCGTTCCGGCCAGCCCCGATCCAGGTCAATTACCTCGGATTTCCCGGTACAATGGGTGTGGATCATATCGACTATCTATTGGCCGACCGGTTCATCATTCCCGAAACCCATCGTGATTTCTATGCAGAGAAAATCGTCTATCTGCCGGATTGCTATCAGCCCAACGACTCGAAGCGCCGCATCGGCGATCACGTGCCGCGCCGCGCCGCAGCCGGGCTGCCGGCAACGGGGTTCGTCTTCTGTTCGTTCAACAACAGCTACAAGATCGCCCCGCCGATGTTCGACGCCTGGATGCGCCTGCTCGCTCAGATCGACGGCAGCGTGCTCTGGCTGCTGGGCGACAATGCGGCGGCGATCGGCAATCTGCGGCGGAGCGCCGCTGAGCATGGGATCGCGGCCGATCGGCTGATCTTCGCACCGCGGGCCCCGGCAGCCGATCATCTGGCGCGCCACCATCTGGCCGATCTGATGCTCGATACTCTGCCCTGCAATGCCCATACGACGGCCAGCGATGCGCTCTGGACCGGATTGCCCCTCGTCACCTGCGCGGGCGCCAGCTTCGCGGGCCGGGTCGCCGGAAGCCTGCTGACGGCGATAGGCCTGCCGGAGCTGATTGCCGGCACGCTTGATGAGTATGAGGCGTTGGCGCTCGATCTGGCGCAAAACGGGGACCGGCTGGCCGCGATCAAAGCCGCGCTCGTGCAGAACCGTACGGCCTTGCCACTCTTCGATTCGGAGCGCTTCCGCCACCATCTGGAAAGCGCCTATGAGACCATGTGGCAACGCCACCAACGAGGCGAGCCGCCGTCGCA
Source organism: Aliidongia sp. (assembly GCA_034665905.1). Taxonomy (GTDB): domain Bacteria; phylum Pseudomonadota; class Alphaproteobacteria; order ATCC43930; family CGMCC-115725; genus JAXDMU01. The sequence continues at coordinate 3,055 of JAXDMU010000524.1, forward strand.
CTTCGCGGTTGAATCGATTGCGACCGATTGAAGACAGCGCACTACATCGGATGATGCAGACTTGAAACAGACTGAAACACAGACAGAATTTACTGAAATACTACAGAAATAATTGACTTATCCGGCATAATTTCTTGGTTAAAAGCAAATTTTTTCCCAGTTGTTGCCACGATTATCCCACAATTTCCTGCCAGATATGAGATCGAGTTCATATCGAGGGGGGATCAGGATCATGACACGGACGGCGAGACTGTCTTTCTTGGCGTGCGCGGCGGCGTTTGCCACCGGCTTCGCCCTGCCGGCATTGGCCGAGCCCCATCGCGGCGAATTTCGCGATTTCCACGGCCGCGTGTTCGCGCACTTCACCGTGGAAGAGCGGGCCGCCTGGGTTCATGGCGCCTGGCACCGGGACTGGCACGATGGGCGGTTCGGCTGGTGGTGGGCGGTCGGCCCCTATTGGTATTCCTACGCGGAACCGATCTACCCCTATCCCACCGCCGTCGCTCCGGCTTTGGCCGTGCAGCAGGTGCCGTCGGTGCCGGCCGGGTTGCCGCCCGCTCAATCCTGGTATTTCTGCGACAATCCAAATGGCTACTACCCCTACGTCGCCTCGTGCAGTACGCCGTGGCGCGAGGTACCCCAAACTCCATCGCTCGTGCGATAAGGACATCATCATGACATACGTGCGACCGATCCTGTACAGCATCGCCCTGCTGGCCGCCCTCGCCGGCTGCGTCCAACCGCCGCTGGGACCCCGAGTGATGGTCATGCCACCCCCGAACAAGCCGTTCGACGTTTTCGCCGCCGAAGACTCCGGCTGCCGCCAATATGCCAACCAGCAAGTCGCCGGCGGCGCCGAGCAGGCCAATAACCAGCAGGTCGGCAGCGCCGTCGTCGGCACCGTGCTGGGGGCTGCCCTCGGTGCTGCCGTCGGCGGTGGGCGCGGTGCCGCGATCGGCGCCGGCTCCGGCGCGATCATCGGCACCGCGGCCGGCTCCGGCCCCGGTGCCAACGCCCAATACAGCCTGCAACAGCGCTACGACATCAGCTATTCGCAGTGCATGTACAGCCACGGCAACCAAGTGCCGGGCTACTACGCGGCAAGGCGGTAGCATTTCGGCACCCAAACACGATCGGGCTACGTCGCCCGATCGTGTCATCCGGGTCTATCTGGCGGCCGAACCAAGTTGGAAGAACGGAACGGCAGCGTTGCCGCCCATCACGGTTTGCGGCGTGCGCCGCTCCGCCGCTTCGCCAGTCGCGATAGCGTCGTTCCTCGCTGACAAAGCGGCTGG
>JAXDMU010000525.1:0-2798 GCA_034665905.1 Aliidongia sp.
GATCCTCTGCCTCGCCGACATCGACGCCCGACGCCATCAGTTCGGCCTGGATGCCCGACAGCACGGCACTCGACACGAGATCGCAATAGGTATGGATGGCGCGCATCGCGTCGTCGTTGCCGGGCACCGGATAGGTGATGCCGTCGGGCGACGAATTGCTATCGATCACGGCAATGACCGGAATGTTGAGCTTGTTCGCCTCTTCGATCGCGATCTTTTCCTTGTTGGTGTCGATCACGAACAGCAGATCCGGCAGGCCGCCCATTTCCTTAATGCCGCCCAGCGCGCGCTCCAGCTTGTCGCGATTGCGGGTCAGCTCCAGCAGCTCGCGCTTGGTCATGCCGCTGGCGGGATTGTTGATCTTGTCGTCGAACTCGCGCAGCCGCTTGATCGAGCCGGAGATCGTCTTGAAATTTGTCAACATGCCGCCGAGCCAGCGGTGATTGACGAAATACTGGCCGCAGCGTCGGGCCGAGGTCGCAACCGGTTCCTGCGCCTGGCGCTTGGTGCCGACGAACAGCACGCGGCCACCGCCGGCCACCGTGTCGCGTACGGCCTGGAGCGCGCGCGCCAGCAGCGGCACGGTCTGTTCCAGATCGATGATATGCACACCATTGCGCACGCCGAACAGATAGGGCTGCATCTTCGGGTTCCACCGGCGGGTATGGTGGCCGAAATGCACGCCGGCTTCCAGGAGCTGGCGCATGGTGAAGGTCGGAGCGGGAGCGTTCATCTCTTATATCGCCTTTTCCGGTTGATCCGCCGCGGGAAGTCACCCAAAAGGGCACCGGAGCCAGCACCGGCATCAGCCGGCGCGGCAATCCCGCGTGAGTTTTCGCGACAATCGCGTGGACGTGGTCTTAGTGCCGGATCGTACCCTATGCAAGCAAAAGGCAGGCAGGTTTGGGCAAAGCTGCGTTGCAGCCGGCTATTCCCCCAGCGGTTCCGTCGCCCGCTCCAGCCACGCGCGCACGGCCGGGTCGTCAAGCTGCGGCAGAACGATGGCCCGGACTTGCGCATGATAATTATCCAGCCAGGCGATCTCGCCGGCATCGAGCAGGCCGATCTCGATCGGCCTTTTGTCGATCGGCGCGAAGGTGAGCGTCTCGAAACCGTAGATCTCGCGCTCGGCCCCGGCGCGCTCGACCGGCGTCACCACCACCAGATTCTCGATACGGATGCCATAGCCGCCGGTCTTGTAATAGCCGGGCTCGTTCGACAGGACCATGCCGGGCAGCAGCGCCTGGACGCTCGGCACCTTGGCGATGCGGGCTGGCCCTTCATGGACGCCCAGATAGCAGCCGACGCCGTGGCCGGTGCCGTGGTCGTAATCAAGGCCGACCTGCCATAGCGCGTGGCGGGCCAGGATGTCGAGCTGGGTTCCGGTCGTGCCCTTGGGGAAGATCGCGCGCGAAAGAGCGATATGGCCCTTGAGCACGCGGGTATAGCGGTCCTTCATCTCGGCGCTGGGCGTGCCGACCGCAACGGTGCGGGTGATGTCGGTCGTGCCGTCGAGATATTGCGCGCCGGAATCGATTAGATAGAGCGAGTTCGGTTCGAGCCGGCGCTCGCTTTCGGCACTGGCACGGTAATGCACGATGGCGCCGTTTGGGCCGGCGCCTGAGATCGAGGGGAAACTCAGATCGCGGAAATGCTCGCCTTCGGCGCGGAATGCCTCAAGCCGGTCGCTCGACGCGATTTCGCCCAGCTCGCCGCCGGCCGCGGCGCCATCGAGCCAATGCAAAAAGCGTGTAACCGCCGCCCCGTCGCGCCGATGGGCCGACCGCATCCCGGCGAGTTCGACCGGGTTCTTCAGCGCCTTGGGCAGCATCACCGGATCGGTCGCGGCGATCGGCCGGGCGTTGGCCTGGGTCAGCCGATCGAAGATCCAGGACGGGCCGGTGGCGGGGTCGATCTGGACCGATTTGCCGGCGAGCGCATCGAGTGCCCGCGCGAATTCCTCGACACCTTGCACCGCGACCTGATTGCCCAGATGCGTTTCGAGACCAGGGGCGAGCTTGCGCCGGTCGATGAAGAGATCGACCCGGCCCTCGGTGTCGATCAGCGCATAGCCCAGCGCCAGCGGCGTATGCGCGACATCGCCGCCACGGATATTGAGCAGCCAGGCGAGACTGTCGGCGGCGGTGATCACGGCGGCATCGCGCTTTTCGCGGACCAGCGCCTCACCGATCTCGCGCCTTTTGTCGGACGAGGATTTGCCGGCGAAGGCGAGCGGTTGGGGCACCACCGGTGCCAGCGGCGCGGCTGGGCGGCCAGACCAAGCAGCATCGAGCGGGTTCCATTCGACCGCCCGGAGTGCGGCCCCGGCTTGCAAGGTCGCCGCCCGCAAACGCTCGACCTGGGACGGAGTCAGCAGCCAGGCATCGTAACCCAACACTTGGCCGGGCTGAAGCACGCGGGCGAGCCATGCCTCGGGCGGTTCGTCGATCAGATGATGCGGCTCGAAAAGCGCGGTATCGGTCTGCGCCTGCACCTGAAGCGTATAGCGGCCATCGACGAAAATTGCGGCCTTGTCCTTCAGCACTACGGCCGCGCCGGCCGAACCAGTGAAACCGGTGAGCCACGCCAGCCGCTCGCCCTGTTCGGGCAGATATTCGTTCTGAAACTCGTCGGCATGCGGCACCAGGAACGCATCAATGCTGAGTCGTCCCATGCCCTCGCGCACGGCGGCGAGCCGGCGCGCATGATCGCCCGCGCCGTTCGGCAGGTCGGCGGCGATCAGCGCCTTGAGCGCGTTTAGCTGGCCCACCAGAGCCGGCGACGGGTCGTCGGCGACG